>DBEZOM010000075.1:0-3049 GCA_048252855.1 Ruminococcus sp. | reverse complement strand
GATTACCACAGGGTATGGGCAAAGGCCCCGCAGGAAATATGAACCAGATGCTCAAGCAGGCACAGCAGATGCAGGACAAGATCACCGCGCTTCAGGCTGACCTCGAGCAGAGAGAATTTACCGCTTCCGTAGGCGGCGGCGCAGTAGAGATCAAGATCAATGGCAAGCGCGAGGTGCTCTCGCTCAACATCAAGCCCGAGGTAGTTGACCCCGAAGATGTTGAAATGCTTCAGGACCTCATCATGAGCGCTTTCAACGAAGCTGTTCACAACCTCGACGAAGTCAGCGACGCTGAGATGAGCGAGCTTACCGGCGGCGTTTCCTTCCCCGGACTTTTCTAAAATATGGATAACAGCAATGCACTGCCGCTGGTTTTGCTGGCTGAGCAGTTTGCAAAACTCCCCGGCATCGGCAGGAAATCTGCCGAAAGGCTGGCTTACCACGTCATGAGCATGAGCGACGAGCAGGTTCGCGAGTTTGCCGAAGCGCTCGTCAACGCTCACACCAAGGTGCACACCTGCACGGTATGCCAGAACCTTACTGAAAATGAACTTTGTTACATATGCTCCGACCCCTCGCGCGATAAATCGACCATTTGCGTGGTGGAAACGCCGAAGGACATTTCCGCTTTCGAGCGCACCCGCGAGTACAAGGGCGTTTACCACGTTCTGCACGGGCTGATCTCGCCGATCGACAACGTTACGCCCGACAAGCTCAAGATCAAAGAGCTGCTGGCGCGCATGAACGGCGACGTTTCAGAGGTCATCATGGCGACGAACCCGACAGTTGAGGGCGAAGCGACGGCGATGTACATCTCGAAGCTGATCAAGCCGCTCGGCGTAAAGGTCACTCGGCTGGCTTTCGGACTGCCCGTCGGCGGTATCCTCGAATATGCCGACGAGATCACGCTTTACAAAGCTCTTGAAAACCGCAACGAAATATAAACGAAACCGCAGACGCTCATCAAACGCCTGCGGTTTTTTTCATATAAATCCTTCCTGCATCAGGAAATCGTAGAGCTGACCGTAGCGCCGCGCCACGGGAAACGCCATTTTTTTCTGCGTTATCATGTTCTCAAACTCCGCCTTGCCGACCCATTTCGCGTTGACTGTCTCGCCCTCTTGGAAAACAATGTCTTTTATGTCAACATCGCGCCGCAGGAAATAGCAGTCTATAAATGCAGTATTTTCCTTAACAGATTTTATAAACGTCAGCTCGTCCTCGTCAGCCTTGATGCCCGTTTCCTCAAAAAGCTCGCGCGCCGCGGCGTGGCGGCTCTCCTCCCCCGCGATGACCGAGCCCGCGGTGACTTCCCACAAATTAGGATACTTCGACTTTTTCGGCGAACGCAGGGTGCACAAGATCTCGCCGTGGCTGTTCATCGTCACGATCAGCACAACGATGTGGTACTCGCCGCTCAGCGGAGTCATTTTTCCGCGGCGGATAGTCCGCCCAAGCGGTTTGCGTTCATCGTCAAACAGATCCCAAAATTCAGCCATTTTACCATTATCCTTTCCTTGTGCCTTTTTTCTCCCCGCGCAGTTTTCGGAAGAAATCTTTCATAAGCTGCGAACATTCCTCCTGCAAAACGCCGCTGACGACCTCGGGTTTGTGGTTCAGCCCTTGCGAAAACAGGTCGAAACACGATCCGCACGCCCCGAACCGATAATCGAACGCACCGAAAACCACGCGCTCTACCCTGCTATTGACTATCGCGCCCGCGCACATTGCACACGGCTCGAGCGTCACGAAAAGTTCGCAGTCGATCAGCCGCCAGCCGCCCAGCTTTTCGGAAGCCTGCGCGATCGCGGCAAGCTCGGCGTGCGCCAGCGACGAGCGGTCAGCCTCGCGGCGGTTGTAACCCTCGCCGATCACCTCGCCGGTTGACTTTTTGACAACTATCGCGCCGACGGGCACGTCAGTCGCCTGCTCTGCCAACTTCGCCAGATCTATACATTTTTGCATATAATATTCATCACTATACATTTATTAAACGATCCTCACAGCAAGAATTGTTTCAAAAAGTGACAGTAAAAGCCACACAATCATATAATTGGAATTTAGCACGAGCCTAAGCTTGCCCGAAAGCGTTATCTCGGTCGAATCGGGCCGCGTTTTCAGCGTGGTGATGTACTCGTGCAAGTATGTGATGATGCAGGTGCAGACCACGAGCAGGAAAATGCAGACAATTATTTCGCGAAAGCGCAGTTCGTAATCCAGCGTGCCGACCGAGAAATCGTTCAGAACGTAGGTCACGTCAACCACAACTATCCTCGCGATCATAGAAGCGAAGATATTGCCCGTCTTGATGGTTACAGTTGCCAATATCACCGAGAAAAAGAACATATACATCATTTTAGATATGTCATGGAAGCAACAGGAAGCGAGTATCGACGAGAAGATTATAGCAAACGTGTCGCCAAACTGCCTGAAAAGCTGTAAGAAATATCCTCTGAATATAATTTCAGACAGTATAGGCACGATCAGCAGCTCAGTTGCCATATAAAAATACTGTCCCGATGGCGAATTGCTGACAACGTATCTGTATAGACACATATCTATATTGGCAGAATAAAACATTTTGACCAGAAGATAGTCAAAGATCCGCGCGATCACCATGAAGATCAGCGACACGCAGACGGCGTAGGTTATCTTTTTTCGCGAAACAGGTTCGGTCGGCATATAAACTTTTTTCGGAAGCCGGAGTTTCAGCGCACAGAAAAGTATCACGCTCAGGTAGGCGATGACTTTTATCGCGCAATAGACAGCGATCTGCTCGAAGCCGTATTTTCTCATCGACGAGCGCTCGGAGTAGTACACCCAGCCGTCCATCTGCACGCCGAATATCCATTTCATGGAGATTGAAAGCACCGTCTGAAACGCAATCAGTATCAGCATCGCGATGCCCGCGACTTTGAAACAGCGGTGGAGCGTTTCTTTTTCAGAAGTTACGGCAAATTCGTCGGCATAACCCTCGCCGTCAACGTAGGTATGCTCGCGCGAATCGTGGATAAAAGCGTAGCCGTAGGGGTTTTTCTCATCGTTGCGC
>DBEZOM010000074.1:0-5747 GCA_048252855.1 Ruminococcus sp. | reverse complement strand
GTAACGCGAATGGATATAAAAAAAGTTGTTGCGGGCAAAACGGATAACACATTTATACAATTCTTTCGATATGTGTTTGTCGGCGGCGGCGCAACGGTCGTGCAGTACCTCATTTTGATACTTCTGAAAGAGCTTTGCGGCATGAATGCCAACGTCGCGAACGCTTTTGGATTTGTCGGCGGACTGGTCACAAATTACATAATCTCAACTTACTGGGTTTTTGACAAAAAAGCGATAAAGAACAAGGCGGCGGAATTTACGGCGTTTGCGCTGATCGGCGTGGTCGGACTCGGCATAAACCAAGGTCTGATCTGGGTATTCGACAAGCCGCTTGCTGACAAGCAGATCTTCGGCGGGCTGATACCGTCTGATAAATATTACCTTATCGGGCAAGTATTGGCTACAGGCGTGGCTTTCTTCTGGAACTTCTTTGCCAGAAAGTACCTCCTTTATAACAAGGACGCCGATGAAAAGGCTGAAAACATTATGAATGATGAATTGACAAAAATAAAAAATTGAAAGGAAGACTAAACTATGAAAAATGTAGTAATTATTGGCGGCGGCCCTGCGGGTCTTACTGCGGCTTACGAACTGCTTCGTGACGGCGGAAACGAGCAGTTTAAGGTCACTGTGCTGGAAGAAAGCAGCGTACTTGGCGGAATTTCTCAGACAGTACGCTACAACGGCAACCGTATGGACATCGGCGGACACCGCTTTTTCTCGAAAGACGACGAGATCATGAAGTGGTGGAGCGACCTCATGCCAATTCAAGGCAAGCCCGCGTTCGACGACAAGCTGCTCGGCAGGGAAAAACCGCTAGAAAAGGGCGGCCCCGACCCCGAAAAGCAGGACGACGTAATGCTCGTGCGCGACCGCGTTTCGCGAATTTACTACAATCACTGCTTCTTTGATTATCCCGTGACTATGAACTGGAATACGATCAAAAACATGGGACTTGTGACGACGATGAAGGCCGGCTTCAGCTACCTCGGTTCGTGCGTTTACAAACTGCCCGAGACAAATCTGGAGAACTTTTACATCAATCGCTTCGGAAAAGTGCTCTATTCGATGTTCTTCGAGGGCTACACCGAGAAGCTTTGGGGCAGACACCCGCGCGAGATTTCGGCGGACTGGGGCGCTCAGCGCGTAAAGGGGCTTTCAATAACTGCCATAATCAAGGACATGTTCTCAAAACTGGTCGGCACGAAAAACAATGCCAATGCTGAGACCTCGCTGATCGAGCAGTACTGGTACCCGAAGTACGGCCCGGGTCAGCTCTGGGAGCTGGTCGGCAAAAAGGCGCAGGAAATGGGCGGCGAGATACTCTTTGAGCACTCGGTCACCCGCATAAACACCGAAAAAGGCAGCATACGCTCGGTAGTTTGCAGCACGCCGCAGGGCGAAAAGACCATCGAGGGCGATATTTTCATCTCCTCGATGCCGATCAAAGACCTCATCGGCGGTATGCACGGCGTAAATGCTGAGAAAAATACCAAAATACAGAAGATTGCGGCGGGTCTGCCATACCGCGATTTCGTCACCGTTGGCCTACTCGTCAACAAACTTGAGCTGAAAAACAAGACGAACAAGCGCACGCTCGGCAATATTGTCCCCGATTGCTGGATATATGTGCAGGATAAGGGCGTAAAACTTGGCAGAATACAGATATTCAACAACTGGTCGCCATATATGGTAAAAAATCCCACTGAAACTGTTTGGATTGGTCTGGAATATTTCTGCGCTGAGGGCGACGATTTCTGGAACATGAGCGATGCCGAGTGCATCGAATTTGCGAAAAAAGAGCTCATCAAGATGGGCGTTATCAAGAAAGGCGCGGTGCTTGATGCACATCGTGAACGTGTGAAAAAGGCATATCCTGCATATTTTGACACTTACAAGCACTTCGACAAGGTCGTTGATTACCTCAATGGTTTTGAAAATCTTTTCTGTGTTGGAAGAAATGGTCAGCATCGTTACAACAATATGGACCACTCGATGCTAACATCTATCAATGCTGCAAAGGCAATTAAGGCTGGTTCTGCCGATAAATCGAATATTTGGAATGTAAACACGGAGAAGGAGTACCATGAGTCAAAGTGAGCGCTGGGGCATTTCCACCGCGAAAACCGACGCATTTATAAAAGGTATCGCCGCGCACCCCTACATCTGCGCGCTGCTGGTCTGCCTGCTGCTGAACCCGTTTTACCTCGGCGCGGCTGAAAATGTGCCGCCGAACGCGCTCTACATCGAGAGTTTCGGCGTGCTGCTGACCGTGCTGATCGGCATTTATTTACTGTATAAACACGGTAAAATCGGCAAAATTCAGGCGTGCGTTTTCGGATTATCGGCGGCG
Organism: Ruminococcus sp.; assembly: GCA_048252855.1. Taxonomy (GTDB): domain Bacteria; phylum Bacillota; class Clostridia; order Oscillospirales; family Ruminococcaceae; genus YE71. The sequence goes on along the minus strand of DBEZOM010000074.1, from coordinate 3,394 downwards.
TTTCTCGACTACGTCGGCGCGAAAAGGTTTTCGCAGGCGACCGACAAGGGGCTTTGGATGCTCGTCGGCGGCATCGCGATACTGAGCGTGCTGTACGGCTGCGCAAATACCGAAAAATTCCAAACTCAACTGAACGCTTTGCTTGTTTTTGGCATCGGCTTTTTGGTAAAGTTTTACTACGTTTTTAACACGTCCGTCTACACGCGGCAGAACGACGTCCACGTTTTCGGCGGCGACAGCGGCCACGCGGCGTACATGGAGTACCTTATCGCCCACCGCGCCCTGCCCGATTTCGACGTGCGCGAGGTCTGGCAGTTCTGCCACCCGCCGCTGCACCACATCATCTGCGCGTTTTGGATCGACATAAACGAAAATATCCTCGGCGTCGGCCACAACCCCGCGCGCGAATCGCTGCAAACGCTCACGCTTTTCTACGCGATGTGCATTATGATAACGGCGTACAAACTGCTTCGCCGCTTTAAACTGCAAAACATGGCGCTGTACGTTCCGCTGCTGATGATCTCGTTCCACCCCGCGTTCATTCTCATGTCGGGCGCGATCAACAACGACGTCCTCTCCGTGGCGTTCATGATGGGCGCGGTGCTCTGCACGCTTAACTGGTATGATAATCAAACTGTAGCAAATATTCTCAAAATAGCATTTTGTGTCGGACTCGGCATGATGACGAAACTTTCCGCCGCGATCGTCGCGCCTGCCATAGCATTGGTATTTCTGGCGGTATTTATCAAGAAGATACGCACCGATTGGCTTCGCTTGATCGGACAATTTGCCGCTTTCGGCGTTGTCTGCGTGCCGCTGGGACTTTGGTTTGAGATACGCAATTACATTAAGTGGAAAGTGCCGATAACTTATGTGCAAGAAATGCCAAATACGGTAATGCAGTACATCGGCGACCGCTCGTTCAAAGACCGCGTGACCGACTTCTCAAGCGCGCAGTTCGAGAGCGTTTTCGAGCAGTGGCTTCACTACGACGACAAGGGCGAGCTGGCGGGCTACAACGAGTACAACCCCCTCGTCGGGCTGTTCAAAAACTCGCTGTTCAGCGAAAGCGTCAACGAAACGACCTTCGAGAATGCGCCGTATATGCTGACGTTGACGCGCGTATTTTTCTGGCTCGGCATAGCGCTGGCGGCAATTTTCCTGCTTCTGATGGTGCTAATGCTTGTCAAAAAGTGCGAAATGAAGCCAATCGAAAAGACGCTTTTCGGCTTTTTCTACATCTCGATGATCTTCAACTATTTCAAGATGTGCCACGATTACCCATTTACTTGTACAATGAATTTCCGCTACATAACGCCAACTGTGATAATAACTTCCATTTTCTGCGGACTTTTCATGAATATTCGCAAAAATTACGAACAGCCGCGCGCGGTCAAGGCAATCTCCGCCGTGCTGACGGTGTTGGTCGGCGCGTTCTGTGTGCTCACTGTAATGACATACATTTCCATTTGCGCGCCCATCATAACCGAATAGACCCCATAGCAGCGCTTTGACGTTCACCGCCGAAACGCTGCTTTTATTTTTACTGTATTCACAATTATTTTGCAAAGAAAACCGCGCAAACCGCTTGACAAATCCACCGCATTAGTGTATATTTAATGCAAAGTTAAACGTTTACATCGGCAGATACGTATGATAAACGTCAACCAAACTGTAATTGAAAGGAAGTATATTTATGCCAAACTGGCTTGATAATGCCGTATTTTACGAGATCTACCCACAGAGTTTTAAAGACTCAAACGCTGACGGCATCGGCGATTTTGAAGGCATCATCGAAAAGCTCGACTACATCAGATCCATCGGCTGCAACGCGATATGGATCAACCCCTGCTTTGAGTCGCCCTTTATGGACGCGGGCTACGACGTCGCCGACTACATGAAGGCCGCGCCGCGCTACGGCACGAACGAGCAGCTTTTTGAGCTGTTCAAGCAGGCGCACGCCCGCGGAATGCACGTCCTGCTCGACCTCGTGCCCGGCCACACCTCCATCGACCACGAGTGGTTCAAGCGAAGCTGCGAGCCGACGAAAAACGAGTTTTCCGACCGCTACATCTGGACGAACACCATTTGGGAAGCGCCCGAGGGGCTGGGCAGTATCCGCGGCTGCTGTGACCGCGACGGAAGCTGCGCCGTCAATTTCTTCACCCACCAGCCCGCGCTCAACTACGGCTACGCCAACCGCACGCGCGACTGGCAGCAGGCCCCTGAAGACCCCGCGCCGATGGCGACACGCGAGGCGATGAAGGACGTAATGCGCTTTTGGCTCTCGAACGGCTGCGACGGTTTCCGCGTTGACATGGCGGGTTCGCTCGTGAAAAATGACCCCGACGGCGCGGCAACTGTAAAGCTTTGGCAGGATTTCCGCGCGTTCCTCGACGCCGAGTACCCCGAAGCCGCGATGATCTCTGAGTGGGGCGAGCCTGACAAATCGCTGCTCGGCGGCTTTCATATGGACTTCCTCCTGCACTTCGGCCCGTCGCACTACAACGATCTTTTCCGCTGCGACGAACCCTACTTCTCGCGCAGTGGCAAAGGCTCGGCAGACGAATTTGTCAAAAAGTACATCGAAAACTATAAAAAGACAGACGGTAAGGGGCTGATCTGCATACCCTCGGGCAACCACGATATGGACAGAATGCGCCGCTTCCTCGACCCGCACGAGATGAAAGTCGCGTTCGCGTTCCTCCTTTCAATGCCCGGCGCGCCATTTATTTACTACGGCGACGAGATCGGCATGAGGTACGTCGAGGGGCTGACCTCGAAGGAGGGCGGCTTCGGCAGAACGGGTTCGCGCACGCCTATGCAGTGGAGCTCGGCGGCGAACGCGGGCTTCTCAGACGGCGCGGCGGAGAGCCTTTACCTGCCCATCGACCCTGCCGACGACCGCCCGACGGCTGAGGGCGAGCTGGCGGACGAAAACTCGCTGCTGAACGAAGTCCGCAGGCTCATCAAGCTGCGCGGTGAGCACAAGGCGCTGCAAAGCAACGGCGCGATAGAGTTCGTGTCCTCGGGCTACCCGATGGTCTACAAGCGCACCGCCGAGGGCGAGCAGATAATGGTCATCATCAACCCCGCGGCGAAAAGCTTTGCACTGCCGCTCAAGATCAGCGGCGAAACGCTATATTCCGTCGGCGGCGCGCCCGAGATCCGCACTGGAAATATAGTCGTAGCACCCGAATCTGCCACATTTATTTTGTTAAAGTAAAGTTCATATAACGTTTACAATTAAATTTGCAAAAACCCTTGACAAAACGTGAATCTTCGTGTATAATATATAACTGTGAGTGACCGATAACTCAAACTAGTTAAAACGAAAGATTCACTTGCTGATATGGCTCAGTCGGTAGAGCACATCCTTGGTAAGGATGAGGTC
>DBEZOM010000073.1:0-2981 GCA_048252855.1 Ruminococcus sp. | reverse complement strand
ATAAAGCATAATTAAAAGAGTGAAAAAGAAAATGAGAAACTTCAAAGTAAAAATGGCGTACCGAGGAACAGCCTACCACGGCTTTCAGCGCCAGAATAACGCGTATACCGTTCAGCAGGCGGTGGAGGAAGCGCTCTCTTCGCTGCTGGGGGAAAACGTTACGATATACGGCTGCTCGCGTACCGATACGGGCGTGCACGCCAGAGAATTTTATTTTAACTTTCATACCGAAAATACTATTACCTGCCGCGGGATAGTTTTTGGCGCAAATTCACGCCTTAGCGACGATGTTGCGCTGCTTTCCTGCGAGGAAGCGCCTGAGGATTTTCACGCGCGCTACCTCTGCCGCGGTAAGGAATATGAATATATAGTACATAACAGCGAGTATAAAAACCCATTCTATATAGATACCGCTTACCGCTCTTGGTACCCCATAGACGCCGAAATGCTAAACGCTGAGGCTAAGGACTTCGTCGGCGAACACGACTTTAAAAGCTTCTGCTCGGCTGACTGCACTAAGGAAAATACAGTGCGCACTATTTATGACTGCGGCGTTAGGCGCGAGGGCGAGCTTGTGATATTTACCGTTTCGGGCAACGGCTTTCTGTATAATATGGTGAGGATAATGGTCGGCACACTGCTGCATATCAACGAGGGCAAACTGCCCCGCGGCGCGATAAAAGACCTGCTAACTAAACGCGACCGAACACTCGCGGGCAGAACAGTTCCCCCGCAGGGACTTTACCTTAATAAAGTGTATTACGATGAGGATATAGATAAGATAGATAACGCAGACGTAAAAGGAAAGGAGAGCATGGAAAAATGAGCGATAAGGATAAAAACGGCAAGGGCAAAAAGCAGACGGGCGCTGATATAAAGAAACGCAGCGTTTCCGCACCCGCTTCGCGCCCCGAGAAAAAACGCGCGGTGCATACCGACCTCAACTCGGTGCGCAAAAATGAGCGCTCTATACGCAATCTCAAAAAGGTGCTCGCGGTGCTGATAGTGGTCTTCGTGGGGCTGGGCATATACGTTACCTACCCGAAATGGCTGCCGAAACTGGAGGGCATTTTCGATAAGCCCGTTTCCACTATCACAAACGACGGTGAGCTGGAAGGCGGAAATTTCCCGATAGAGCAGGACGACGCGGCGGTGAAGATATACGCCGTAAAAAATAACCTGCTCGCGGCGGATTCGCACACGCTGACTTTTTATGACGAAAACGGCAAGGAACGCGGCTCGTACAACCACGCTTTCTCCACGCCCGTAGCGAGGGTCAGCGGCAAACGCGTGCTGGTTTTCGACAGCGGCAAGACCGACTTTAAGATGTACAATAAGGGCGGCGAGGTGTACTCGAAATCCGCCGAGAACGATATACTTACCGCTTCGCTGGGCGAGGACGGCACGGCGGCGGTGCTGGTATCGAGCGAAAAATACCCCACCACTCTGCTGATATACGACAGCGAGGGCAAGCTCATCTACCGCTACAACTGCACACATAGAATAATGTCCGCGGCGGTAGACCCCGACGGCTCGGGCTGCTACGTTACCACGTTCGCCTCTGAAAACGGCGAGGTCTACTCGCAGGTGCGCAGGATAGATTTTGACAGCAGCGATGAAAAAATGATAAGCGAAAAGCTGAACTGCCTGGCGCTCGACTGCGTGGAAAACAGCGCGGGAAACATCACGGTAGTGGGCGATTCGGCTATCTACACGCTCGACGGCGACGGAAAGATCATATCGAGCGCGGCGTATGACGGAAATCTCACCGCTTACGCTATGGACAAGGAATGTACGGCGGTATCGCTTTCGGGCACGGTGAAAAATTCGGGAAAGCTGATAATAGCGCAGGCAGACGCGAAGTCTGACGAAAGCTACCGCGTGATAAGCGACACCGAGGACGTCAGCGCGCTGGAGATTACTGACAAGCGCATAATTATGATAAGCCCGACTCAGGCGCTGGCGTACACATTCAACGGCACGCTTGCGGCGAAAGCGGCGCTCATCCGCGAGTACTACGGCTGCGCGTACATCAATTCGGGGCTGTACCTGCTTAGCAAGCACGGCGTTGACAAGATGGCTTTCAAAATGGAGTAGACCACAGATATACAAATTTAGGAGATAACGATGAAACTTTTGATCTCGATAATACTTGACGTGCTCACGGTTATGGTGCTGCTGATACCGATAATACGCGGGTTCGCGAAGGGCATGAAGCGGCTGATATTTTCTATGCTTTCGCTGGCGGTGTCAACGGTAACGGCGTTTGCGGTATCGGGCATATTTGCCGAGCCTGTATACCAGCGGTATTTCAAGGAAAAGGTGCACACCTACTGCGAGAACGTTGCGGAAAATTACGACATCACGGCGCAGACGAGCGATATGCTCTCGCAGTACGGCGTAGAGATACCGGAGGAGGACATACGCAGCGCGCTGAGTTCGGCGGAGAGTCTGCCGAAGTCGATAAGTTCGCTGGCGGCGGCTTATGGTGCTGACGCGGAGAGTGCGGCGCAGCTTGAAAAGGACGTTGACAAGATGCTCAGCGAGGACATTCCCGCCGAGATAAAGTCCGCCATGCCGCAGGGTATGCCGAGCGAGTCGCTGACGAAAGGGCAGATATACGACGCGGCGCGGGCGTTAGCGCGTTCCCCGCAGGAGGCCGCCGACTACGCCGAGAGCGAGATAGCCGCCCCCGTAGCGACGGCGGTCATCAAGACGGTGCTTTTCTTCCTAGTGCAGGGCTTGATGAGTTTGATAATGCTTGCGGCGTTTTTCATATTCGGCGTAGATTTCAAGTCCGCACCAAAGACCGCGGGCGACCGTGCGGGCGGCGCGGCGCTTGGCTTAGTACAAGGCGCGGCGAGTTTACTGATACTCGTAATGGTAGTCGGCGCGGCGGAGCAGGCTAGCGGCGGGCTATTCGACATCGAAAGTCTAAGCTCGAAGATATTCCTGCCGATATTCAACATACTCTACTGATC
>DBEZOM010000072.1:0-2806 GCA_048252855.1 Ruminococcus sp. | reverse complement strand
GCTGAAAGTTTGCGGGTTTTGAAAGAAATTTTTTACGGCGATATTTTATGCGGGGGGCGACCTCGGCAACTAAGCTTTGGTCGAAAAAGTCGTTTAATATCGTCTAGCGCTTGTCTATCTTGTTCAGTTCCTCCAAAAGCTTGTTATAGATCAGCTTGTTCGGGAAATATTTGTAGTCCGCGAATATCGAGATACCGCGGTGGAAAAAATGCTCAAGTATCGCCGCGGCGCACCCTGCGCTTCTGCTCTGCCCATATTCGCATTGGCAGATGATCTCCATGCCGTCGTTGTACACGTCCATGATAAATTTCGCCATATTGCTGACAGATCCATCGGGAAAATATGACTCGGGAGAAAAGCCGCGTTTGCCGAGCACATCTATATCAAGATCTTCAAGCTCGCTTAGATACACTTTTTTGCACACGAGCTGTAATCGACGTGTGTGTAATTTTTATCTATCCGCTTGATAGCAGGGTCGTAAAAGCTTATCACCGCAGTGTTTTCGGGAAATTTGCCCTCATCTATGAGCCGCTCAACGCTCTCGCGCGAATGTATGTCAACTTTCATACGCCTGACGCCGGTCTTTGCCTCATCCCATATGTAAAACTCGGCAAAAAACGGCGCAACGCCCTCAAACCTTTTGAGCGTCGCAAGCTTCTCTCTGAACTTCCGCTGTATATCCATATATTCGTCTTCATTAAAATTGCTCCAAGCTCCGTACTTTCCAAGGTCGATGTTTTTCGCGCCCCAGTTTAAAACAAATTTGTCCAGCGGCATATGGCAGTGCTCAAATTTTTCTTTATACTTATCGGCGTCGCCAAAACAGTAGAGGTGCTTAAAGGTCATGTTCACCAGCTTTTGCGCCTTGCCGTAATGCATCTCAATGCCCGTTTTCTCCGTGAACGACTTCATCAGCTCGTTGCAGGTATCGCTGTGCCATTTGTCAAAGCCCGCTTCGTCCTTGACTTCTTCTTTGAAATACTCGCATATCTTCTCGCTAAGGTCACGAAAGACATCTTCCCGCTCCTTTCTCTTCGCTCCTATACCCGTGAAATTGCGCGGCTGCATATCTCTGTACGCCGGGCCGTTGACTATCTTAACAATGTCATCCTCAAAAGACTCAGATAGTATTTTCTTGCCGGAATAATTTACGCCGAAAACCTCGCAAAGCGCGCTTCTTTCAGTATTCATGCTCATATCTCTTCCTCCCACTTCATATCAACAAAACTGTGCAGTTCTACGGTACATTCCAAGCCATCGGGCGCGGCGTTCAGACCGTTTTCGGCGACGTAGCGATTCACGAAAGTACAAACATCTTCGTCCGTAAACTCAAAAGGCCGACTGCTGCCCTCGCAATAACAGCTAAGCAAAAGCTCGTTTTCCTCATCGTGTCTGACATCGGCATATCTTAGCTCCAGACCCAAAGAGGGTATCTTTACAGCGGCGGCAAGTTCATACACGTCCTCCGACTGCTCGTATCCATCGAGGTTTTCACCGATCTTCTCAATGCCGCGGCGGAGAGTCTCTTCCGCTTCTGCCAATGTGCATTTAAAAATAAAGTCTTTCATAAGTTCCTCCTTATACGTCGGTCGCTTTTCTTTTCTGAATACATTATAGCATATACGATGGGGCAAAAACGCCCTATGTGCGGTCAACCGTCATATTTTTTCAGAGCTTCGCGCAAAGTTTCGGCTATCTGCCTGCGCAGTCTTTCGGGGGCGAGCACCTCCACCGATTCGGCGTACTTTACCGCCCAGTGAAGCATATCCGCCTCGCCAGCCTTTACGCGCACCTCCATCATGCCGTCAGAGATCGGGTCGGCTCTTACATCAGTGCCAAAGCTGTCGGCGACGTCGTTCATCAGATATTGCGGACAGCGGAAAGTGATATGCGCCGTTTCGCCGCTCCAAAGTTCTGGGTGGCTTTTTACATATTCTGAGAGCAGCATACCACCGCCGAAGCCTTTTATTTTCCGCAGCGGCAGTGCGGCGCTTTTCAAAACGGTGCAGTTTTTCATGCGGTCGGTGCGAAAGTGCGACAAGTTCTCATGCGGCGGCAGGTGGCAGACGAGGTAAGTATGCCCGTTTTTCGACACAAGCTGATACGGGTCGGCGGTATAGCGTTTCGGCGTGCCATCGGCGGCTAGGCGGGGGCGGAGCTTCATATCCGTACCGCAGTCGCAGTATTCAAAGCAGATCTGTCTGCCGTCCGCCAAAGCGTTGCCGATATTTTCGATGGTCAGCAGTATCTCGGGATTTTCAAGGCGACTGTAGACCTCCATATCTATCTTTGAAACAGCGGAGCGGAAGTAAACATTTGAAAGCCGCTCGAGCTTATGCGCGAGGTCAAGGCGGTAGGTCTTTGAAAGTCCATCGGCAAAAAGCACGCTATTGATAAGCAGGCGCAGTTCGCCGTCGGTAAGGTCGCGGTCGTAGTACCAGTCGGTAAGTATCAGCTCGTCCTCGCCGTTCCTGCCCTTGCGGGTGATCTCATCGCCGTCAAAATCGCTGCCGCGGTGTTTAATGGGAAAGCCGAACTCCATCAGCTTCGAAAGATTACGGCGAACGGTCTTGCGGTCGGCGTTCATAGCGTATTCCGAGCGCAAAAGTTCCTGTATCTTATGCTGCGACAAAGTATGTTTTTCGTCGGTATATTTTTGCAGGATATTCAGTATAGCGAGGATCAATTGTTTTTTTGGTTCGGGCATTTTGGGGCGCTCCTTTTTTGTTGGGATCGTAATATGAGGGAACTCGTTTGAAATATCTGTCCCTGTTTATTTCTCCAGATCCTTAGCTCATGCTTCCCA
>DBEZOM010000071.1:0-4695 GCA_048252855.1 Ruminococcus sp. | reverse complement strand
TAAAAAAAGAACCGACAATTTTTTCATCTTGTCGGTTCCACTTTTTACCTCATATCATTAGAGTGCCGAATATGCGCCGTCCTTGATTATTACAGCCTTCGGGTCTTTCGATACAGCGCCGTCCTCGCTCCACTTCATGTTGGAGCCGGTAAGTCCGTCGTAAGAGAAGTCGGGGTCGGTGATGGCTTTTTTCAGCTTCTCGCATATCTCAGAAGCTTCCATCTCGTTGGTTATCTTTTCTTTTTTCATAAGCTCTGCCAGTACCATTATACCGTCGTAGGTGTCGGCAGCGAACTGGTTCGGTATCTCGCCGTAAGCGTCTTTGTAAGCCTTTACAAAGTCCTGAGTTGCCTGATCCTGCGCGTCAGCGGCAAAAGGCGTCAGCAGCATTACTCCCTCAGCCAGCGAGGTGTCGAAATTCTTGATGTTCAGCAGTCCGTCAAGTCCGTCGCAGCCGAAGAATTTCGGGGTGAAGCCTAAAGATTTGCTCTGGGTCAGTATCAGCGAAGCCTGCTGGTAGTAGATAGGCAGGAACATCAGCTCAGCGCCCGCGCTCTTAGCAGCGTTTATCTGCGCGGAGAAGTCGGTCTTGCTGTCTTTGGTGAAAGACTGCTCGGCTACCAGCTCGAGTCCCTTGGCCTCAGCCTCTTTCTTAAACATATTGTAAATGCCCGAAGAGTAAGCGTCGGAGCTGTCGTAGATTACCGCTATCTTCTTTGCAATGTTGTTGTCCGCGATGTAGTCCGCCGAACCTTTACCCTGGTTGGGGTCGGTGAAGCATACCTGGAAGCAGTTGTCGTTCTTGATAACGTCCTGCGCCGAAGCGGAAGGAGTCATCTGGAAAATTCCGTCCTGCTTTGTCTTTTCGATAACCGCAAGGCAAGAGCCTGTCGTTACAGTGCCCATCATTACCTGCATACCGTTGTCTTTCAGCGCGTTGTAAGCGTTTACCGCCTTGTCGCCCGAGTCCGCTTCGTCGTCCTCGAATACCAGCGAAAGCTTTACGCCGTTTATTCCGCCGTCGTCGTTTACTTTTTTAACTGCCAGCTCGGCCGCGTTCTTTACAGCCACGCCGTACTGCGCGTTGTCGCCCGTAAGAGGGCCGCTGCCGCCTATTACTATCGTGTCGCTGTTAGCTTTCTTTCCGCAGCCCGCAAAGCAGGAGACCGAAAGCGCCGCAGCTACCGTCAGCGCAAGTATCTTCTTGATGCTTTTCATATAAATTACTCCTTTTTGAACGCTTTTGGCGTTTTTCTTATTTGAACTATATCATACCACTTTTTCAGCGCTCTTGTCAACGATATTTTTCACAAATTCGTCGGCTTTTATTACACCTTTGTTGTTGAAATCAGCATTTTCCGATGTTAATTCATACTTCTGTAATATCAAAACGCCGTCGATGCTAAAATACGGAGCATTTCGCTAGGGGAGTGCTCCGTATTTCAGCTTTTATAAGTGTCGGTATATTAGTCCTCTTCTTCTTCCTCGGGCATATTCCAGTTGTGGTAAACGTTCTGTACGTCGTCGTTTTCCTCGAGGTTGTCCAGCAGCAGACCCATCATCTTGAGCTGCTTTTCGTCGGTAAGGGTGGTGTAGGTAGAGGGTACCATTTCGCTCTCGGCAGACATTATGTTGTAGCCCATGCCTTTCAGCGCTTCGCTTACCGCGGTAACGTCGTTCGGCTGGCAGCTTACTTCTATAACTTCTTCCTCTACGTTAAAGTCGTCCGCGCCTGCTTCAAAGCAGTCCTCCATCACTTTGTCCTCGTCCGCGCCGTTGTTCTCCAGCAGTACAGTGCCCTTTTTGGTGAACATGAATGATACGCATCCGCTCGTGCCCATGTTTCCGCCGAACTTGTCGAAATAGTGGCGTACATCGCCCGCGGTGCGGTTCTTGTTGTCGGTAAGGCATTCTACTATTACAGCTACTCCGCCGGGGCCATAGCCCTCGTATACCATCTCTTCGTAGTTGTTCTTGTCGCCGTCGCCCGCAGCTTTCTTGATTATTCTGTCGATGTTGTCGTTGGGTATGTTGTTCGACTTAGCCTTAGCGATGAGGTTCGCGAGCTTCGCGTTGTTAGCGGGGTCGGGGCCGCCCTGCTTTACTACTACCGAGATCTCTCTGCCTATCTTGGTGAAGATCTTGCCCTTTACGGCGTCGTTAGCCTCTTTCTTTCTCTTGATGTTTGCCCATTTTGAATGTCCTGACATTTATTTTCACTCCTTGATGTTATTTCTTATGATCTCATAAAGCTCGCCGCAGCGCTGCCGCCTGCCGGTGAGTGCTAAATATCCGAATACCGCTTCCAGCCCCGTGGCCGCGCGGTAGTCGGCGTTCGTAGAGCTTTTCGGCGCGTTGATGCCGTTCGCGTTGCGCCCGCGCTTGTAGATGTACTCCTCCTGCTCGTTAAAGGCGTTTTCGCAGAGGTAGTGCGCCGCCCTTGCCTGATATGAAGCGCATACCAGCTTTACCGCGTGCGTGTGCAGCTTTCTCGCGGGCATATTCGCCGTAAGTATCAGCTCGCTGCGTACCAGCTCTTCGTATACGCTGTCGCCGAAAAATGCCAGCGTCAGCGGCGAATACTGTACAGCCTCAGCGTGTGAAAGCGTCTTGTTCAGTTCCGTCAATGCTTTCATCTCCCGTTTTTACTCTACAAAATCAAACTCGAAGTCGAAGATGTTTACCGTGTCGCCCTCGTTTATTCCCATCTCTTCCAGCTTGTCGATTATTCCCGTCGAGCGCAGTACCCTCTGGAAATATTGCAGGGAAGAGTAGTCCTCCATGTTGCAGGAGCGCAGCACGTCCCAAAGCCAGTCGGCTTCCACATAGTAAACGCCGTCCTCTACCGTCACGCTGAAATCCTTTTTCGAGAGCAGCTTGTCGTCCAGTTCTTCCTGCGTCAGCGGCTGAGCTTCAAACTGTTTCACGGGCGGCAGCTTCACAAGGTCTTCGTATACGGCTTTCACAAGCTCCTGCGTGCCCTTTGTCGTCGCCGCCGAGATCTCGAAGAATTTGTATCCCTTTTCGGTGACGTATTCCTTAAAGCGCTCTATCTGCTCGGGGGTCGCCATGTCGCACTTGTTCGCCGCGACTATCTGCGGCGCTTCCGCCAGCTCTTCTGAGAAATTCTCCAGCTCGCGGTTTATAGCTTCAAAGTCCTCTATCGGATCTCTGCCCTCGCAGCCCGAAACGTCCACAACGTGCACTATCAGCCTGCACCGCTCAACGTGTCTGAGAAATTCGTGCCCCAGTCCTACGCCCTCACTCGCGCCCTCGATAAGTCCGGGTATGTCAGCCATTACAAAGCTGCTGTTTTCGTCCAGCCTTACCACGCCAAGTACAGGCGTCAGGGTAGTGAAGTGGTAGTTCGCTATCTTAGGCTTCGCCGCCGATACTACCGAGATAAGCGTTGATTTTCCTACGTTCGGGAAGCCGACAAGTCCTACGTCCGCTATAAGTTTCAGCTCAAGCTGTACTTCGTACTCGTCGCCGCGAAAGCCCGGCTTCGCAAAGCGCGGTATCTGCCGTGTCGAGGTCGCAAAGTGCGAGTTTCCTCTGCCGCCTTTTCCGCCTTTGCAGATGACTACGGGTTCGTCGCCCGAAATGTCCGCCAGTATCCTGCCCGTTTCGGCTTCTTTGATGACCGTTCCGCGCGGCACTTTTATAACAAGGTCGGGCGCGTTCCTGCCCGTGCAGTTTTTCGCGCTGCCGTCCTTGCCCCTCTCTGCAACGAATTTGCGCTTGTATCTGAAATCTATCAGGTTCGAGAGGTTGTCGTCGGCTTTGAAAACTATGTCGCCGCCCTTGCCGCCGTCGCCGCCGTCGGGGCCGCCCGCCGCAACGTATTTTTCGCGGTGAAAGGAAACGCAGCCATCTCCTCCGTCGCCTGCTTTAATATAAATTTTTGCCGAATCTACAAACATTTATCATTTATCCTTTCATCTCGTCGTGTTATCAGTTGCCGTCTTGATCATTGCTGTTGTCCTTTGCCAGTCGGGGCGCATCGGGCGCGCTTGTGTCGAGCCCTCTCTTCTTGCGCTCCATAAATACCTTGTACGCTTCGTCAAATTCGCTCATCAGATCGTCGGTGTCGCCTTTCACAGCCAGATCGGTATTGTCGTAAGGTACGTCGGTTCGCGGATATTTCATCGCGATCTTTATCTCCCTCATGCCGATGGAAAAGAGCACCGTCGTCACCATAAGCGCGCCGACAGCCGCCATGTACGAAAGCCCCTCCGTCACGCCGGGCACGGCTTTCCGGTATTCCTTAGCCGCCGCGTACCCTTTCTTTTCGGTGATGTAGTACCCGCCGCCCGAGCGCGACTTGTAAAGCGTGTAGCTTTTCTCGCCGCGGTTTACCAGCCTGCTGTACATCGTGTAAAGCTCTTTGTCAGCGTACTGCTTGTGCGTGAATTTGTCGCCGTTAGAAAAACTTCCGCTGAAAGATACCGTGTATATAAAGTACGATATTGCCTGCCCGTCGCGGTAGCGCGTCCGCTCGCTCGCGTCAACGTCCGTCACTTCTGCTTTTACCGAGTCGACGTAGTCTAGCGTTCTGTTTGGCTGTATAGCCGCAAAAAGCCCCAGAACTATCGTTATCGCCAGCATTATCAGCCCAGCGCGCATAAATCCCACTCCAATATTGTATGTGAAATGCGCGCCGCTGTCTTTAACAAAGTATTGGCATAAATTGTG
>DBEZOM010000070.1:0-8807 GCA_048252855.1 Ruminococcus sp. | reverse complement strand
GGGAGAGGGGAGGGGGTGCAGATTGACAACGCAAGACCAACGTGATATAATAAAACCAGACTAAAAAGCTCTGTTTGAGGGTATGATAGATTTGATAGATCAAAACATCGTAAAAGACGCGGAAACAACGCCTAGCGCATATCCATAAACGGCGTGAAGATAAAAAAAGCGCGTGCTCAAGCGGCGCGCCAGCCGCTTGCGGGGTCGAGGGGCAGAGCCCATCGTCGCGCTCCGCAGAGCGCGAAATCCCCCTAATCCGTAGGGCGCTCCGCATAGGGTGAATTGGATAACAGTCCGGTGGACTGATTTTCAAGAGGGGCATGCCCTGCAAGGGAGGGCTGCCCCTACTATGTCGCCCGTAGACAGAACCCTTCAAGGGCGCACGCCCTTGAACGAACAACCCCAAAGCCCCCAAAAGCCCCCCGCATACAAAAAAATCAGTAAATAAACAATAAACTATACTATTATAAAAGGAGTGCTTTTCATGACCGAAGAAAGAATACCTAAACGCGAAGAACTCGACCCGAAATATACTTGGGATCTTAGCGATATTTACCCTGCCGATGAGGATTGGGAACGCGACTTCGCTAAATTTTCTAAACTGCCCGAGACCATCGCGGGCTATAAGGGCAGACTGGCTGAGTCCGCCGAAACGCTGCTCGAATTTCTGCGGCTCTCGGACGAGATAGCCGTGCTCTGCGACTCGCTCGGTAATTACGCTCAGAGAAAAAGCGATGAAAATACCGCCAACGCTAAGTATCAGGCTATGGTTTCCCGACTGATGAACGGATATGTCGCTATAAACTCCGCGGGCAGCTTTGAAACGCCCGAACTTATCGCTATACCCGATGACCTGCTCGAAAACTTCTATAAGGATAAGCCCGAACTTGAACTCTACCGCCGCGCACTCGATACCGTTCGCCGCCGTAAGGCTCATGTGCTCTCCGAAGCTGAGGAAAAACTGCTCGCCCTCGCGGGCGATATGGGTATGTCGCCCGAGAATATATTCTCCATGTTCTCCGACGCCGACCTTAAATTCCCCGACGCCGCCGATAAGGACGGCAAGCCTCACCAGCTTACCCACGGCAGCTATATCCCCATGATGCAGAGCGCTGACCGTACCCTGCGCAAAAACGCTTTCGAGAATCTTTATCATACCTACGACGGCTTTAAAAATACCTGCGCGGCTACCCTCGCGGCTCAGGTAAAGACCCTCGCTTTCTACTCGCAGGCGAGAAAATACGGCTCGGCGCTGGAATCCGCTCTAGACGGCAACGAGATACCTACCGACGTTTACACTAATCTGATAGCCGCCGTGCACGATAATATGCACTATATGTACGATTACGCCGCCCTGCGCAAAGAGCTTATGGGCCTCGACGAACTGCATATGTACGACCTCTACGCGCCAATAGTTTCCGACGTGGATATGAAGATAAGCTTTGAGGAAGCTAAAGATACCGTGTACAAAGCGCTCTCCGTAATGGGCGATGAATACCTCTCGGTGCTCAAAAAAGGCTTCGACGAACGCTGGATAGACGTTTACGAAAACGAGGGCAAGACCAGCGGCGCATACTCCGCAGGCGCACGCGTTCACCCCTATGTGCTGCTTAACCATAAGGATACGCTGAACTGTATGTTCACCCTCGCGCACGAGATGGGCCACGCTATTCATTCTTATTACTCAAACAGCACTCAGCCCGTTGTTTACTCCGATTACAAGATATTCGTGGCGGAGGTGGCATCTACCTGCAACGAAGCCCTGCTAATGCAGTACCTGCTGAAAAATACGCAGGATAAAAAACAGCGCGCTTACCTGATAAACTACTTCCTCGAACAGTTCCGCACCACCCTTTACCGCCAGACTATGTTCGCGGAATTTGAGCTGAAAATAAACGAGATGTACGCCCGCGGCGAAGCCCTTACGGCCGACGTTCTCAACTCCACCTACCGCGAGCTGAACAAACTCTACTTCGGCGAGGGCGTTGTTATAGACAGCGAGATAGACCTCGAATGGGCGCGCATACCGCACTTCTACTACGAATTTTACGTTTACCAGTACGCTACCGGCTACTCGGCGGCGATAGCCCTCTCGCAGCGCATACTTACAGGCGGCGAAGAGGCGGTCAAGGACTACATCGGCTTCCTAAAGGGCGGCTGCTCGAAAGACCCCATCTCGCTGCTGAAAGGCGCGGGCGTGGATATGACCACCGCCGCCCCGATAAACGACGCGCTGAAACTCTTCGGCGAGCTTATCGGCGAAATGCGCGAGCTTATGAAGTAAAGCGGGGGAGATAATATGCAGGACAAAATAATAGCCTTGTCCTTCGACGACAGGCCGAACACCGTGACCACCCCGCGCGTGCTCGACGTGCTCGAAAAGTACGGCGCGGTGGGAACTTTCTTCCTCGTCGGCAGCAATATAAACGAGAAGTCGGCGCAGGCGGTAAAGCGCGCCTGCTCGCTGGGCTGCGAGATAGAGAACCACTCGCTCACCCACTCCGACATGACAAAAATGACGGCGCAGGAGATAGCCGACGAGATCGACGAGACCAGCCGCCGCGTTGCCGAGATAACGGGCAGGCAGCCGCAGTTTTTCCGCCCGCCGTACATCGCGGTAGACCAGAAGATGGTAGACACCGTTAAGCTGCCCTTTATAGCAGGCTTCGGCGCGGAGGATTGGCTTGACGAAGTAACGGCGCAGCAGCGCGCGGAAAAGGTGCTGGCGCAGGCGCGCGACGGCGCAGTGATACTGCTGCACGATATGGAGGGCAACGAGCAGACCGTGCAGGCGCTGGATATGATAATACCCGCGCTGAAAGAGCAGGGCTACCGCTTCGTCACCGTATCTCAGCTTTTTGAGCAGAGCGGCGTAACGCCCGACGCGGAAAGCTTTATAGTTTACAGCTACACAAAGCAGACTACGGCGTATGCCTAAATGTTCGATTGCGTAAACTTCACAAAAAGTTTTCGTAAAAGCGGCGGCGGGTTTGTCAGAAACGCCGAAAATGCCGAAATTGCAAAAAAAGCCTTGACAAAAACGCATTATTGCGCTATACTATGTATTGTAAACAGCAATGGCGCTGTGGACGATGAAAGATACGTCCGCAGTGCCTTTTTTTATTGCAAAAAATTGTATGTGACAAAGTTTCACGCATCTATAATTTATAATAGGAGGAATTTCTTATGAACATCCCTGAGATCTTCGGAATCGACGTATTTGACGAAAACGTCATGCAGCAAAGACTGCCTAAGTCGGTGTACAAATCGCTGAAAAAGACAATCCAGTCGGGCGAGCCGCTCGATATTGACGTGGCGAACGTAGTAGCCGCGGCTATGAAGGACTGGGCGGTAGAAAAGGGCTGCACCCACTATACTCACTGGTTCCAGCCTATGACCGGCATCACCGCCGAAAAGCACGACAGCTTTATCTCGCCCATCGGCGACGGCAAGATCATCATGGAGTTTTCGGGCAAAGAGCTCGTAAAGGGCGAGCCTGACGCTTCCTCCTTCCCCTCGGGCGGCCTGCGCGCTACTTTTGAAGCAAGAGGCTACACCGCTTGGGACCCTACCTCTTACGCATTCATCAAGGGCAAGAGCCTTTGCATACCTACCGCTTTCTGCTCGTACACGGGCGAGGCTCTCGATAAAAAGACCCCGCTGCTGAGATCTATGGAAGCGCTCAATAAGTCGGCTGTAAGACTTCTGAAGCTCTTCGGCGCTGACGACGTTACAAGAGTTACCGCAAACGTCGGCCCTGAGCAGGAATACTTCCTCATCGACCGCGAGATGTACTCGAAGAGAAAAGACCTTATCCTTACAGGCAGAACGCTTTTCGGCGCTCCCGCACCTAAGGGTCAGGAGCTTGAAGACCACTACTTCGGCACTATCAAGACCCGCGTAAACGCTTATATGGAAGATCTTGACGAGCAGCTCTGGAGACTCGGCATCTGCGCTAAGACTAAGCATAACGAAGTAGCGCCCGCTCAGCACGAGCTCGCACCCATCTTCGGTACTACCAATATCGCTACCGACCACAACCAGCTCACTATGGAGATCATGAAGAGAACGGCTAGAAAGCACGGCTTTAAGTGCCTGCTTCATGAAAAGCCTTTCGCAGGCGTAAACGGCTCGGGCAAGCACAACAACTGGTCGGTATCTACCAATACGGGCGTAAACCTGCTCGACCCCGGCACTACCCCCGCTGAGAACGCGCAGTTCCTTACATTCCTCGTAGCAGTTATCAAGGCTGTAAATGATTATCAGGATCTGCTGAGAGCGAGCGTAGCTACCGCAGGCAACGACCACCGCCTTGGCGCTAACGAAGCACCTCCCGCTATCATCTCTATCTTCCTCGGCGACGAGCTTACCGCAGTACTCGAAGCGCTGGCTGAGGGACACAAGTATGAGGGCAAGGCTAAGACGCAGATGGAGATCGGCGTAGACGTACTGCCTAAGTTCCCGAAGGATACTACTGATAGAAACAGAACTTCGCCTTTCGCATTCACCGGCAACAAGTTTGAGTTCAGAATGCCCGGTTCGAAGCTTTCGTGCGCAGGCCCGATGACCATTCTCAACACCATCGTTGCAGAAGTTCTCGACCAGTTCTACGACGAGCTTTCTAAGGCTGACGATTTCCAGGACGCTCTCGATTCGCTTATCAAGAGAACTATTTCCGAAAACAAGAACATCATCTTCAACGGCAACGGCTATTCTGCCGAGTGGCCCGCTGAGGCTGAGAAGAGAGGTCTTATGAACCTCAAGTCCACGCCCGACGCTGTACCCGTATACCTCGCTGACAAGAACGTAGAGGTGCTCTCGAAGCACGGCGTTTACAGCAAGGTAGAGCTGGAATCCCGCGTTGAGATCCTGCTGGACGAATATGTAAAGATAGTAAACATCGAAGCTCTTACCATGATCGACATGGCTAAGAAGGATATTCTCCCCGCGGCTATGAGCTACGTTAAGGATCTGGGCGAGACCGCTGCTACTGCAAGCACCCTCGGCGCTGACCTGACGGTAGAAAAAGAGCTCGTTACCAGACTTTCCTCGCTGGCGGCTTCCACTTACAAGGCTATGAACGAGCTGGAAGAAGCAGAGGTAAAGGCGGGCGATATTACCGATACCGAAGAGCTGGCAAGATATTACCACGACGTTATCCTCACCAAGATGGGCGAGCTGAGAGCGCCTGCCGACCAGATGGAAGCTATCTGCGGCGAGAAGTACTGGCCGTATCCTACTTATGAGCAGCTTCTCTTCTATGTAAAGTAATTTAAGCTTTAAACTAAATAAGGCACAATGTCGTGCGTTTGTGTATCCGTAAGGGTGCATTGGCGCACGACTTTTTTATTTCAGTAAAAATTTTTTATGATTGGATATGATAATATGAATGATCTGCAAACTATCGTCGATCAGGTATCTGAGCAGCTCGGCTCAGACGCATTCGGCATATGGTTCTTACTCGGAGCAGTGCTGGTATTCTTCATGCAGTGCGGTTTTGCGATGGTGGAAACGGGCTTTACCCGCGCCAAAAACGCAGGCAACATCATAATGAAGAACCTCATGGACTTCTGCATAGGCACGGCGGTATTCATGCCGCTCGGCTTCGGACTCATCTACGGCAAGGACATCGGCGGATTTATCGGTACGCCTACCTTTAAGATGTTTACCGACTGGAGCAATTTTGACTACTCGGCATTCTTCTTCAACCTCGTTTTCTGCGCCACCACCGCTACCATCGTTTCGGGCGCTATGGCTGAGAGAACGAAATTCATCTCTTACTGCGTATACTCGGGCGTTATCTCGCTCGTTATCTACCCCATCGAAGCTCACTGGGCATGGGGCGGCGGCTGGCTTACCGTAGAGCGCTTCGGCGGCGTGGTATTCCACGATTTCGCAGGTTCGGCGCTGATACACATGGTCGGCGGACTTTCGGCGCTCATCGGCGCAGCTATCCTCGGCCCGCGTCTTGGCAAGTACAAGCGCGATAAGGACGGCAAGGTAATTCAGGTAAACGCATTCCCCGGCCATTCGCTCACCCTCGGCGCGCTCGGCGTGTTCATTCTTTGGTTCGCTTGGTACGGATTCAACGGCGCTGCGGCTACTACCGTAAATCAGCTCGGCTCTATCCTCGTTACCACCACCATCGCACCCGCCATCGCAACTCTCGTCTGCATGATCTTCACCTGGGTGAAGTACGGCAAGCCTGATGTTTCGATGTGTCTGAACGCTTCGTTGGCAGGTCTGGTAGCCATCACCGCTCCCTGCGACATTGTAGACGCGGTAGGCGCGACCATCATCGGCGCAGTAGCAGGCGTGCTTGTAGTATTCGGCGTATGGTTCGTCGATAACAAGCTTCACGTTGACGACCCCGTCGGCGCGGTAGCGGTACACGGCTGCAACGGTCTTTGGGGCGCTCTTTCCTGCGGACTTTTCGATACCGAGAACGGCGTGTTCTACGGCGGCGGCTTCGGCCAGCTTGCATATCAGGCAGTCGGCGTAGGCGCTATCCTCCTCTGGACAGCAGTTACCATCACGATAACCTTCTTCATCATCAAGGCGATATTTGGTCTGAGAGCGAGCAGAGAAGAGGAGATAAAGGGTCTGGATATTTGCGAACACGGCCTGCCCTCTGCATACGCAGACTTCGTATTCGCACATGAAACTATCGAATATGACGAAGCCGAGATCGCGGGACTCGAAGACCTCGACACCGCAGTTCCCGTAAAGGACTTCGCAGTAGATAAGGAAAACAAGCTGACAAAGGTAGTTGCGGTATTCAAGGAAGAGCGCCTCGGCGACTTCATCTCCGCAATGGAAAGCATAGACGTTACGGGCGTTACCGTTACGAACGTTCAGGGCTGCGGCACTCAGAAGGGTCAGACGCACTATTACAGAGGTGCGAAGATAACCCCGAAGCTGCTGCCTAAGGTAAAGGCTGAGATAGTAGTCAGCAAGGTGCCTGTAAAGACGGTAGTAAACACCGCGAGAAAGGCTCTTTACACCGGCAGCATCGGCGATGGAAAGATATTCATTTACGATGTTGAGGACGTAATAAAAGTCCGCACGGGCGCTGTCGGCTACGACGCACTTCAGGACGAAGAGTAAAGATTTCTACTAATTGAGATGAGGAGTTTACAGTATACTCCGTATTACATTAACTTTGCCCCATCCCACTTATAAATTATAGCGCAAGACCCGCCCAGAGCCGAAAGGCCCGAAGCGGGTTTTGTGTCGTTATTTGGTTATTTGAATATCCAGTATATCAGCCCGTAGACAACGCCCGCGGTAGTGCCGTAGAGGATAACGGGGCCGGCTATCGAGAATATCTTAGCCCCCACGCCGAGAACGTAGCCCTCGGTCTTGAACTCGACGGCGGGCGCGGCGACGGAGTTTGCGAAGCCCGTGATCGGCACGAGCGTACCCGCGCCTGCGTGCTTAGCTATCTTTTCGTAAAGCCCCAGCGCCGTCAGCAGCACCGAAGCGGCGATGAGCGTGACCGAGCACCAAGCCGCCGCGCTTTTTTCGTCCGCGCCGAGGTAAGCGTAAAGCGAGGTAAGCGCCTGCCCGATAACGCATATCCCCCCGCCGATAACGAAAGCCTTGAGCAGGTTCACCGCCCAGCGGCTGTTTTTCGAGGCGGGCTTGACCATATCGCTGTAACGGTCTTTAGAAATATTCATGAGCACACTCCCTATCAATATTTGGTATGGGAATATTATGCGCATTTTCCGCCGCGATATTCGCTAAGAGAAACGCTTGACAAACCGCGTTTGGCGTGGTATAATATAGATAACAAAGAGGCGTACTGCTGTAAGCGGTTCTCCTCCATAGGTTTTTGTTATATGAAAATAACCGCCTTATGTAGGAATGGGGCGGTTATCTTTTTTTATTGCTTAAATCAAATGTTACTTTGACAGCGTCCAGTATTAGATGAAGTAATTGAATTACAACTGATAATATGTCCACCAAGCTCACCTCCATCTCTGGAGGAAGATTTGAACCGCCTACCGTTTTGTGCAGTACGCCTTGTGACTATTGTAACATATTTGTCGGGTTTTGTCAAATGTTTGTCTGACCGCTTGACAAACCGTCCGCGGCGTGATATAATTAAGATAATAAAAGAGGCGCACTGCTGTAAGCGGTTCTCCTCCATATTGGGTTATGTTTATGTAACCGTCCTATGTGGTAGTGGGGCGGTTACTTTCTTTTTCTATCGCTAAAATCAAACGTAAGTCTGATCATGTCCATTATTAAACGAAGTAATTGGATTACAACTGATAATATGTCCACCAAGCTCACCTCCATCTCTGGAGGAAGATTTGAACCGCCTACCGTTTTATGCAGTACGCCTTATTGATATTGTAACATATTTGTCGGGTTTTGTCAAATGTTTGTTTGGGCATGCTATGACTACATAGTATTTTTATTAGATGAATTGACAAAAAGCTTCTGAGAGAGTATAATTATAGTGGTGGGTACGATAAAAAAAGATTGACAAATCGGAATATATTTAAAAGGGGTATTTTTATATGGAATTAAAAAAAGCGGAAATCAAAGATCTAGATACCGTTGTTAGGCTGAAAATGGCTATGTTCAAGGAAGTAGGTTCAATAGCTTTGTTACAGGATAACGCCGAAGAAAAGATATATGCAAAATATCAAGAATTGTATAAAAAGGACATGGGCTGTCATTATTTGATATATGAAAATGATACCGTTATTGCGTGTGGCGGTGCAATAATCAAAGATGATGTTCCTTTTTGTTTTTTCAAAACTCCAATGTATGGATATATTATTGATGTATAT
>DBEZOM010000069.1:0-32137 GCA_048252855.1 Ruminococcus sp. | reverse complement strand
CTATTCAGATGTCGGAGCTTATGCGCTTTCGGCTGATGAAATTCATTCTGCCCGAGAATACAGACGACTACATCTCCGCACTGCAAAAAGACGGGGCAGACATGATATTCGTGGCGGAGCGCGGGGCGAAAGGCATGGAGGCCGCCATAGCTGCGCACGAGGTATGCCCTAAAGCGGCGCTGGTATGGTTCGCCGACGATGAAGCTTTCGGCGCGCAGTCATACAGGATAAATTGCAGGTACTTCACCGCGAAAACGGTGACGGCGGCGGTGGTAGACAAAGCTTTATCCCGCTGTTTGAAATAAAGGAGGTCATTTACACAATGGAAAAAAGTGAAAAGCAGGAGAAACAGCGCAGGCTTATCATCATCGCGCTGATAATAGGCATGGCGGTGTGCATAGGCGTAACGATATGGGCGCTGTTTTTCAGAAACACGCAGGAGCAGGCACTTATCCCCGACTACGCGCCGCAGGCGGCTGAGCAGAACGCCGAGCCGCTTTCAGACAACGGCGAAAAGCTGGACGTGCCGAGCGGCGGGGGCGGTATATCGCTGGAATATGACAGCAGCGTTACCATAAGCCTTGCGGACAAGACGGCTTATATGAACTACACTCACCCCGGCAGATCTACGCAGGACATAGTGCTTTGCATAGAGATAAACGGAGAGATAGTAGCGCAGTCGGGCACTATCGAGCCGGGCAACAGGCTGAAAAAGCTCGCGCTTTTAGACGGCGCTGAGAAAAAGCTGAGCGAGGGCACATACACCGACGCAGATTTCCGCGTGCTCAGCTACGACCCTGAATCGGGCGAAAAGGCAATGGTAGACACCGTAGCGAAGATCACCGTTACGGTCGAAAAATAAAGGAAATACCGCGCGATACAGTTCGGTATCTTCCAAACAAAAATACAACTTTTTAGGAGGAAACACACATGAAAAAGGCTATATCTTTAGCGCTGGCGTTATCGCTCGCTTCTGTGCTCAGCACCACCGCTTTTGCGGCAGCTATCGAGGAGGACGGCGGCAAGCAGGACATCGGGGTAAAGGCGAAGTACGTCGAGAACATCGTTACCGAAAAGACCATTTACGCCGACGTAGTATGGGGCGAGATGGAGTTTACTTACAGCGTGAGCGGCTCGAAGATCTGGAACGTTGAGAAGCACGATTACGACCTCGAGAGCGAGGGCAAATGGTCGGCGAGCGGCAACGAGATAAGCGTTACCAACCACTCTAACACACCCATCGCGGCGGACGTTACATACAAGTCGCTGGCGGGATACAGCGAGGTAACGGGCAAGCTCTCTAAAGAAAGCTTCGAGCTTCCATCGGCCGAGGGCAAGGCTTTCGACGATGCGAGCCTTACCGAAACTACCGCGCTTACCCTAAGCGGAGAACTTTCGCGCGACGTTACCAAAATGACGAAAGTCGGCACGGCTACCGTTACTATCTCTGAGAGCGACGGCGCAAGCATCGTGAAAGAAGCGGCTGACGGCAAGGAGCTGAGAAGCGCCATCGCGCAAGGCGGAAGCGTAAAGCTAACAAACGATGTAACGCTTGACGGCAAGATAAACTGCACAAAAGACGTAGTTATAGACCTAGACGGACACACGGTAAAGGGTCAGATAATGAACAACAACTCGGAAGTTACCGTAAAGAATGGCAAGATACTCAACGTAGACGGAACTATAATGTCGCAGAAAGGCACTACTAACCTCATCAACTGCTACATGAGCACACCCGTCACGGCTGTATACGTCATGGGCGGAACGGTAAACATAACCGACTGCACGCTAATCAACGAGAACGGCAAGAACGCGATAATCAACAACAACGGCACGGTGAACATCAGCGGAAAGAACGACCTAACGGGCGGTATATACAAGAGTGCGAACATAAATATCCTCGCGGGAACATACAATTTCGACCCGACGGACTATGTAGACGCTGAAAATTTCACCATCACGCAGGACGGCGAAAGCTGGGTAGTAGCGGCTAAGTAAGCGGGGTGAGAGCACCATGAACATTAAACGAAAGACGGCTTTCATACTCGCGCTGGCGCTATGCTCGGGCACGATGACGGCTTTTGCTGAAACGAACAACGGCGCTTCGCCCGCGAACATAGAGGTAAAAGGCAAGTTCGTCGCGGCGAGCGGCGGCGGGACTATTATCGCGGCGGACGTTACCTGGGACGATATGACATTCACATATCAGGATGGCGACGAGGTATGGAACCCCGACACGCATGAATACGAGATGGCAGAGGGCGGCTGGAGCACTGAAACTAAGAACATAAACATCACAAATCACTCTAACACGGGGCTGCTCGTTACCACGGATTATGACGCGGAGTACGGGGACGTAGATTTCAACATCGACAAAGACATTATAAGCCTGCCGACCGCCGAAGGGACTGCGCCCGCTGACGCGCCTAAAGCAACTGTAAAAATAGGCGTGAGCGGCGAAGCGATAAACGAGGACACAAAGCTTGGCTCGATATACGTTTCGATTTATGAAAATGACAGCGATATTACAGTGGTATCAAACGAAGAAGAGCTGAAAGCGGCGGTAGAGAAAGGCGACAGCATATTTGTTGGCAGCGATATAACGCTTGACGAGACCATTGAGATAACTAAACCTTGCGATATTGGATTATACGGACACACCATAACAGCTAAAGACAAAGCGATATTCAAGATAACGGGTAACGGCACATCTATATACAGCGGCACGCTGAAAACCACCGGAAGCAATGCGAGCGCTATATATGCGGCAGGATGCAATGATCTGCTGCTGGAAGATCTTGAACTGGAAAGCGATGATAATTACGGTCTGCTGATAGACAACGCGAAAGCAGCGGTATTTAGCTCAGAATTTACAGGCAAAGGCTTGAACGGCGCGAACATAGGGCTGAAAAACCGGCCGGGCAGTTTGACATTAAACCGAAGTATAAGAATAGACAGCGGCATATACAAAGAAAACGACACCGACAAAGTAACGATCAGCGCTAAATGGGGCTTATACAATTTCGACCCTACGGAATATGTAGACACTGACAAATACGACGTGAATAAAGGCACCGAGGGCTGGTTTGTTACGGAAAAATAGCGGAGGCAAGATATGCGGTACATAAAGAAAAAAGCGGCGCTTCTGCTTGCGGCGGCGCTTACGGCAAGCATGGCGGCAGGCGTATCTGCCGAAGAGAACGCCGCCGCGGGCGCTGAGATCTCGGTAGACATATCGTGGGAAGAGATGAGCTTTACATACTTCGGCGGCCACAAGATATGGGACCCCGAAACGCACACATACAGCACCGCTTCTGATATGTGGTACAGCGAGCAGAGGGAAATATCCGTAGCGAACAACAACGACACCCGCGTTACCGCGCGGCTGGAGTTTGACACGGACATAGATGGGCTGAACGGAGATTTTACCGAGAGCGTGCTCAATGTCGGCAGTAACGCTGAGGAGAAAACGTATTTCAGCGTGAGCGGCGCGGCAATAGACAGCAGCACGAACGAGCTGGGCGTGATACGTATAAACATTTCGCCGAACACGGAAAAGTACGTTGACTCAAACGGATACACTGTTGTATACACGGCGGATGACCTGAAAGCTATGCTGGAAAGCGGCGGCAAGGTAAAGCTCGCGAACGATATTACCATCGGCGGTGACGGGATATGCGACATAAACGGCGACTGCACCTTAGACCTAAACGGCAAGACGCTGAACGGCGCGCTGAGAAACCACAGCAGCAATTCTGAGATAAAAAACGGCAGGATAAAAGCGCCCGCGGACGAGGTAACGATAATAACGGACACGGGCACTCTGAGCCTAAGCGGGTGCAAAGTGACAGCTGACAAGAGCCGCTCGCTGGAAATGAAAAACTGCACCGTGAACCTCACCGACTGCGACCTTACCAACGCCGAGAACTACTTCATAATGGTGAACAACCACGGAACGCTGAATTTAAGCGGAAAAGTAAACATCAACGGCAATTATATAATGGCAGGCGATATGAACATCTGCGAGGGCGAATACAATTTCGACCCGCTCGGCGACGAGGAGAGCAGCTATGTAGACACCACGAAATACAGCGTTGTAAAGAGCGGTGAGAAGTGGATAGTTAGCAAAAAATAAGGAAAGGAGGGTGCTGAAAAAATGAAGAGAAAAACCGCCTTGATAGCGGCACTGGCGCTCTGCACAAGCTCGATAACGGCTTTCGCGGAAACGAACGACGGTACATCGCCGACCGAGATACAGGTATCAGCGAATTACACGGACAGCAAATATGTAACCGTTTCGGCGGACATAGAGTGGGACGACATGACCTTTGAGTACACCGAGGGCGGCGAGGTATGGAACACCGAAACGCACAAGTACGAAACCACCACGGGCGGCTGGTCGGCGGAGGGCAAGGAGATAAGCGTTACCAACCACTCGAACGCGGACATAAAGGCAGACCTCGCTTTCACATCAAACATCGAGGGGCTGAAAGGAAAATTCAGCAAGAGCAGGATAAAGCTCGCGACCGCCGAGGGAACAACGCGCGAGCAAGCGCCTGCCGACTCGACAAAATTCAGCGTGAGCGGCGCGGGTATCGAGAGCGACACTACGCTAGGGAACATAACGGTGACGATAGCGGCGACCACCGACGCCGACGGTTACACGCTGGTGAGCAGCGAAGAGGAGATAGCAGAAGCGCTGGAGGACGGCAACGCAAAAGTAAGGCTGGCGAACGACCTTACCGACGTTTCTATCAACATGACGGAAGACTCGGTGGTAGACCTGAACGGCTTTACCATCAACGGCTCGATATACATCGGCGACAGAGGCGACTACACTATCTGCAACGGAAAAATATGCAAAAACAGATCTCCGATGTATGTGCTCACGGGCACGCTGAATATCGAGAACTGCGAGATAGAAAGTGCATCGGGTATCGCGCTTGACAATATGTTAGGAACTATAAACATTCGCAACTGCGCGATAAAAAATACAGGCGGCGAAGCGCTTTACAACGCCGAAGGTACGGTAAACATGAGCGGAAACGTGGACATAGAGGGCACGTTTGTAAATAAAAAAACGGCAAACATTTATCCCGGCAGGTATAATTTCGACCCTGCGGCTTACGTTGACGCGGAGAAATACAGCATCACAAAGGACGGCGAAAGCTGGAGAGTTGAGGAGAAATGAAGAAAGGGGCTGAAAAGATGAAAAGAAAAGCGGCATTCATAATGGCGCTCGCACTATGCGCCGCGCCTATGACGGCTTTTGCGGACGAAAACGGCGGAACATCGCCGACGGACATCGACGTAAAGGCGAAGTACATAGAGGGCGCGAGCAGCGGCACGGTAATACTTGCGGACGTTACATGGGACGACATGACGTTCACATACACGGGCGGCGAAAAGACATGGAACGGCAAGGAGCACAAGTACGAATCCGCCGAGGGCGCTTGGGCCGACGAGAGCAAGACCATAACCGTCACCAACCACTCGAACGCGGGAATAACGGCGGAGCTGACATTCAGCGCGGAGATAGAGGGCGTGGACGGAAGCTTTGACAAGAGCAGTTTCACGCTGGACACTGCGGAGGGCACGGCGGTAGAGAACGCGCCGAGCGGCAGTGCGGAATTTTCGCTGAGCGGCGCGGGAGTCAGCAGCGACGAAAAGGTCGGCACGATAAGCGTCAACATCGCGAAGATACCCGAACCCGCTAGCGTAACAAACGCGACGGAGCTTAAAGACGCGCTGAAAAACGGCGGCAGGGTGAAGCTGGAGGACGACATAAAGGTGAATTACAGCTCGTTTGACGATATGTACATCGACCTCAACGGCCACACGCTGACGGGAAACATTAGCTGCTACGAGGGCGCGAGCTGCACCATCAAAAACGGCACGATAAACAACAAGCTGGGCGCGGTATACAGCTCGGGCACGCTGGAGCTTATAGACTGCACGCTGAGCTCTGAGAGAAGCACGGTACTATGCGTAGCGCGCGGCACGGCGAACATAAGAAACTGCAAGCTGCTGGGCGGCGGAACATGGCACGCTATATCAAACAAAGGCGGCGTGATAAACATATACGATTCGCTGGATATAGAGCTGGACATAGTGAACGAAAACAGCAAGGCGCAGACCGCAATAAACGCAGGCAGATACAATTTCGACCCTACGGAATTTGTTGACGCGAATGATTTTACAGTTACGCAGAATGGTGCGGACTGGATAGTAAATAATAATCGGAGGTAATTTATCATGAAAAAGACAATAGCAATTATAATGGCACTGGCACTTTCGGCGGGATCTATGACGGCGTTCGCTGACGAGGAGATAGAAGTAAACGGAAAATACGTTGCGGGAAGCAGCGCCGGATTTGTTTACAAAGCGGACATCACATGGGACGAGATGGAGTTTACATACACCGACGGCGACAAAGCATGGAACCCCGACACGCACAAGTACGACAGCACCGAGGGCAAGTGGTCGGCGGACACTAAGACCATCACTGTTACCAATCACTCGAACAGCGGTTTAACGGTAATACCCGAGTTCAGCTCGGCGGTAGATGGACTTAGCGGAAAATTTGATAAAGAGAAATTTGATCTTGCGAGCGCCGTAGGCACTGCGGTAGAAGACGCGCCGAGTGACTCGGTAGAATTCGGCGTAAGCGGCACGGGTATCTCGGCTGACGGAAAGCTGGGCACTATCACTATAAATATTCTGGCGTAAGGAAGAGAAATTCATGAAAAGAAAACTGGCATTTATACTCGCGCTGGCGCTTTCGGCGGGGTCGATAACGGCGTTCGCTGACGAGGAGATAGAGGTAAACGGAAAATACGTTGCGGGAAGCAGCGGCGGTACTATCATCGCGGTGGATGTCACTTGGGAAGATATGACGTTTACATACACCGATGGCGACAAGACTTGGAACCCCGATACGCACGAGTATGAAACTACCAAAGGCAGTTGGGGAAAAAGCGTTCCTGAGACCGAAAGGGCAATATTCGTGACCAACCACTCGAACGCGCAGATCAAGACAACATACTCTTTCAAATCTGATATTGCAGGGCTGAAACACTTAATACATGATAATGTAGCTCTGATCGATACGGCTGAGGGAACAGAGCCTGAAAATGCACCGCGGTTTGTAAACTACTTAGGCATTTACGGGGGAAGCATTGACTCAGATCAGAAGCTTGGCACTTTAACGGTAACTATCGCTGAGCACAAAGCCTACGAGGTAGACAGCGAGGGCTACACGATGGTAACGACCTTTGAAGAATTAAAAACCATGCTCGATAAAGGCGGAAAAATAAAGCTGGCTAACGATATTAGTATGGACGGCTACAACGAATATGAATTGACCAAAGATGTTAACATCGACCTCAACAGAAATACTTTGAAAATGGGGTTTATGAATAAAGATGTTTACTGCAAGATCAAAAACGGAAAAATAAATACATTTTTGTCAGCACTTGTATCAAACGGCGGAACTACTAATATAGAAAACTGCGAGATGTTCTCAAATGGCAACACTAATGTAAGAGTAAACGCCGGCACGGTAACACTTACCGATTGCAAAATAGAAAATACAGGCAATACACTGGCGATCATCAATGAAAGCAATGGCACACTAATACTCAAGGGAAACAGCGTAGTCAGCGGAAAAGTAGGTTTTTGGGGCGCAAAGGCTGTCGTAGGCGCAGGCACATACGATTTTGACCCGACAAATTACGTTGACGAAAACAGCTTTACGATCGCTAAAGACGGCGAAAACTGGGTAGTTACAGCAAAATAAAAGTTCAGGGGGCTTATGATGGATAAGCGAAAAAATTTGCAGAAAGTGCTGCTGCCGATACTGGCGGTGTGCTTCGCTGCGGCGCTGACGGTGATGATATTTGCGCTGAGCCGTCCGCAGGAAAAGGCGGAGTTTACTCCCCCGCCGTTTGAAAGCGCCGCCGAGCAGGGCGCGCCCGAAGTTCCCGAAGATCTGGGGTACGGCTCGCCGTACAAAGAGGGCATGAGCTACCGATTTTCGGTCTGCGGAAACGTCACTATGGAGGGCGAAAAAGCGGTGGTGTACCTCACGAACGCTGAGGAAAACACGGCGCTGATAAAGCTGCGG
Organism: Ruminococcus sp.; assembly: GCA_048252855.1. Lineage (GTDB taxonomy): Bacteria > Bacillota > Clostridia > Oscillospirales > Ruminococcaceae > YE71. The sequence continues at coordinate 24,012 of DBEZOM010000069.1, read as the reverse complement.
GTGCTCGATGAAAACGGCGAAATGCTGGGCGAAACGGGGCTGATAAAGCCGAACGAGTATGTGAAGTACGTCGCCCTCTCGCGCGAGCTGCCGCAGGGCACGAAAATAAAGCTGAAGATCATGGGCTACGAGCCGCAGACCTACCGAAGCGCGGGCGCGGCAACGCTGAACACAACGATAGGAGGTCAGAGCGACCAATGAAAAAGATCACGGCTGTACTCGCGGCGGCGATCGCGGCAAGTATGTCGCTGACGGCGTATGCGGCAAGCGCGCGGCTGGACGCTGAAAACCCCGGCGGCGACGGCGATGTACACGCGATATACACGGAAAATGCGCCGTGGAACGAAGTGCCCGTTGACGAAAACGGCAGCGGAAGCGCGCAGCTTCCCGACGGCACGGACGTTTCGGTAGACGGCGCGGACAGCTCGCGGCGGCTGATAATCGACCCCATCACCGAGCAGGAAGCGCTCGACTGGATAAGCGGTGTGCTGGGCGAAAAGTACGAAAACCTGCTCGCCTACAACATCTATTATCTGGAGGACGGCGCGGCTTACCCTGCGGATGGCGTGAGGGTGACGATAAGCGCCGAGCGGGACTTTACTTTCTCGCTGAAAGCGGACGGCACGGCGAACGGGCTGGCGGCCGACCTCAGCAGCGCGGATATGACGTTCACAACGGACGGAAGTCCATTCTATGTGCTCTGCACAGAAGCGGCGGACGATTCTTCGGATAATTCAGATAATTCGGATAATTCGGACGCTTCGAGCAGTTCATCTGACGCTTCCTCGGAAACATCGTCGGGAGATGCAAGCTCGGCTAACGGCAGTTCGGCGGCTTCAAGCTCGAAAAGTTCATCGGGAGCGGCTTCGAGCACATCGCCGAAACCGAACAGCGCCGCACCGAACGACGGCGGCTCGCCAAACACGGGACTAGGCGCGGGGATAGCACTCGCTTCCCTGCTGGCGGGCGGAGCGCTCGCCGTGACGGCGGCAAAAGGCTCGCACGAAAAGCGGGACAAAAAATAAGGCAACACCGCACAAATGATGTGCAGCATTGCCAAAATATCGCGCGGCTGTATTTGTGTGGAGCAGCCGCGTTTTTTTATTCTGTATCATCATCGTCCTGATACATACCGCCGCGAATGTAATAATCCCTTATCTCATCGAGCTGTTCATCGGTCATATCGCCGTGCATACAATTATTTATATCGTTGTACAATTCGCAAAGATAGCAATCTGTCAGCGAGTCGTCAGAATTATTCGCCTTGACAAAATCGTCTATCGCAGCTTCCAAAAATTCCGGCATAGGAAAATCAAACTTTTTCTTTTTAATCTTAACTCCATCTCTAAAAATAGCCATTTTTAACCTCCGATCGTTTGTGTGAAAACGTTTATTATTTCTCAGCCCAGCCCGCGCTTCTGCCGACCGCTTTGTGCCAGCCTGCCAGCAGCTCGGCACGCTTTTCGGCGGTCATGGAAGGCTCGTAAACGCGCTCGGTCACGCGCTGCGCAGCAAGCTCTTCCTCGCTTTTCCAAACGCCCGCCGCAAGACCCGCCAGGTACGCCGCACCCAGCGCGGTAGACTCGTGATCTACGGGCTTGATAAGCTTTCTGTCCAAAATATCGGACTGAAACTGCATAAGAAAACTATCGCGCGATGCCCCGCCGTCAACGTTAAGCGCGGCGATCTTACAGCCCGAATCTTTCTCCATAGCGGCGAAAAGGTCGGCAGACTGGTAAGCTATAGCCTCCTGCGCGGCGCGGATAATATGCTCGCGCTTAGTGCCGCGGGTGATGCCTACGATCGTGCCGCGGGCGTACATATCCCAGTAGGGCGCGCCCAGACCCGTGAACGCGGGAACGAGGTAAACGCCGCCGGTGTCCTCGACCTTGCGGGCGAAATATTCGGCGTCGCGGCTCTCAGAAAACAGCCGAAGCTCATCGCGAAGCCACTGAATGACCGCACCGCCGACAAAAACGCTGCCCTCGAGCGCGTACTTTTGCGGAGCGCCTTTCAGCCCCGCCGCAACGGTCGTGACAAGCCCATTTTCGCTCGCGCGGCAGCTTTCGCCCGTGTTCATCAGCAGAAAACAGCCCGTGCCGTAAGTGTTTTTGGCGTCGCCCGCGTTGAAACAGCACTGCCCGAAAAGCGCCGCCTGCTGGTCGCCCGCCGCACCCATTATCGGAACGGCAGCGCCGCAAATGTCAGCCTCGCCGAAGTATTCGCCCGAGCACTTGACCTCGGGAAGCATGGCGCACGGGATATTGAAAAGCCGCAGCAGGTCGCTGTCCCAATCCAGATCATGGATATTGTAAAGCATGGTTCGCGAGGCGTTTGTACGGTCGATGGCGTGAGTTTTGCCGCCTGTTAATTTCCATATCAGCCAGCTATCAACAGTGCCGAAGAGAAGTTCGCCCGCCTCCGCGCGTCGCTGAGCACCGTCAACGTGGTCGAGGATCCAGCGAATTTTGGTCGCCGAGAAGTAGGCGTCGGGCACAAGGCCGGTCTTTTCGCGGATCATATCGCTCAGCCCGCGCGCTTTCAGCTCTTCGATAAGCGGTGCAGTGCGGCGGCATTGCCAAACAATTGCATTGTAGATAGGTCTGCCCGTCGTGCGCTCCCAAACAATGGTAGTTTCGCGCTGATTTGTGATGCCGAGCGCCGCAATGTCGCGCGGGTCAACTCCGCTTTTCGCGACCGCCTCCGCCGCAACGGCGTACTGCGACGACCAGATCTCCATCGGGTCATGCTCTACCCAACCCTCGCGCGGAAAGTGCTGCGCGAACTCGTGCTGAGAGATCGCGGCGGTGCGTCTGTTTTCGTCAAAAAGCACCGCGCGGGACGATGTAGTGCCCTGATCTAGCGACAAAATGTATTTCATATTTTTATATCCTCCCCGATTATTTTTCGTATCTCGCCGTGAATGTACGAGCGTTTTTCGCCGCCGATGTCGAGCACCAGCTCGCAGCCTGCGCCGATGTCGGCCACCCGCGCGCGAAGCTCTTTTTCGCCGTCGAAGAAAATTATCTCCCGCCCGATGAGGAAGCAATCGCGGCGGTACTCCCCCATAAACGCGCTCGGCTCAAGCTCGGAAAGGCGGTACAGCTCGCAGATTATCTGCGCGGCAAGCTGATTTCGGCGCACTGCCCTGCCAAGGCCCGCAACTTTTTCGCGCAGCTCGTCGGGAAAATTTTCGGTCGAAAGATTTATGCCGATACCCGTTATCATGCTGCGAACTTCGCCTGTTTCAAAGTCTGTGACTGCTTCGGTGAGTATGCCGCAGATCTTTCTGCCGTCCAGATAAAGGTCGTTTATCCATTTTATTTTCGGCTCAGCGCCGCAGACTTTCGTTATCGCGCGAACAGCCGCGACCGCCGCGGCAGCCGTGTAGACCACCGAGCGTTCGATGGTGCGGTTCGGGTGAGTTACTGCCGAGAGGTATAGTCCGCTCTCGGGCGAGTAGAAAGTTCTGCCAAATCTACCCCTGCCCGCAGTTTGCTTTTCGGCGATGAAAACCGCGCGTTCGCCGCTGTTTACAACGCAGAATTTCTTCGCTTCATCGTTGGTGGAAGCGACCTCTTTATAGGTTAATATTTTTATATCTTCAAAACCATCCATACAGGCGCGCACGCCCTCTGCCGTCAGCTCGTCGCTGTCCTCCGCGAGCTGATAGCCTTGCTTGCCCGCCGTTTCGATGATATGCCCCTCGGCTTTCAGCGCGTTGACAGCCTTCCAGACCGCGTTGCGCGAAACGCCGAACTCGCGCGCCAGCGCAGCGCCCGAAAGCGGTTCGCCGCGGCTCTGCTCAAGCATCGCGAGTATCTGATTTTTCAAAGCCACGGTGCGCCCTCCTTACTTCGCCTGCTTGATCGAAAGCGAGATGCGTTTTTTCGCTTTGTCGAGCTTTATGATCTTCACGCGCACGTTCTGACCCGGCGTGAGCACCTCTGAGGGGTGCTTGATGTAGCGGTCGGCGATCTCGGAGATGTGCACAAGCCCGTCTTGATGAACGCCGATGTCCACGAACGCGCCGAAGTCGATAACGTTGCGCACCGTGCCGTCGAGCACCATGTTTTCCTCGAGGTCTTCGATGCCCATAACGCCCTTGCGGAAAACAGGCGGCGGCAGTTCCTCGCGCATATCGCGACCCGGTTTCACAAGCTCTTTCGCGATGTCCGCCATGGTCGCAGCGCCCGCGCCGCACTTTTCCGAGATTTCTTTATCGCTATATTTTTTGGCGCGTTCGGCAAGATCGCTCAGCCGCTCAGCTTTCACATCGTCTGTCGTATAGCCCAGCAGAGCGAGCAGCTTTTCGGCGGCTTCGTAAGATTCGGGGTGAATGCCCGTATTGTCGAGAATATTTTTGCCGCCCGCAACGCGCAGAAATCCCGCGCACTGCTCGTAAGCTTTTGCGCCCAAACGCGGCACTTTGAGAAGCTGGCGGCGAGATGTGAAAGCGCCGTTTTCCGTGCGGTAGGCGACGATATTTTTCGCGGTGGTGGCGTTCAGACCCGCGATTCGGCTGAGCAGCGGCGCGGAAGCGGTGTTGACGTTGACTCCGACGCTGTTTACGCAGTCCTCCACGACGCCCGCGAGCGCTTCGGAAAGTTTTTTCTGGTTCAGATCGTGCTGATACTGACCCACGCCGATCGACTTTGGGTCTATCTTGACAAGTTCGGCGAGGGGGTCTTGCAGACGGCGCGCGATGGAGATAGCCGAGCGCACGTTCGTGTCAAAGTCGGGGAATTCCTCCTCCGCAAGTTTTGAAACCGAGTAAACGGAAGCGCCCGCCTCGCTGACGATAACGTAGTCGATGCCCAGCCCCGAAGCGAGCTCCTCGGTTTCGCGTGAAGCCGTGCCGTTGCCTATCGCGATACAGCCGACCCCGTACTTTTTGCAGAGCTGCGAAAGGCGGTCGGCAGCGCGGTTTTTCTGATGCAGATACACCACGTCGGTAGTCAGAACAGCGCCCTGCGAGTCGATTATGCCGACCTTACAGCCGTGCGAATAGCCGGGGTCAAGACCCATTATCACCTTGTCGGGCACTATCGCCTGCATGAGAAGCGCTTTCAGATTTACCTTGAAATTGCGTATTGCGCCGTCCTCGGCCTGCTCGGTGAGCGAGGAACGAATGTCGCGGATTATCGCGGGCTCAAGCAGACGGTCGTAGGAATCGGTAACGGCGGCGTCGAGAATATCGGCGTAATTGCTGCCGCGCGGGATAACTCGGCGCTCGATCTGCGCGATCATGCGGTCGGGGTCAGACTCTATTTTTACTTTCAGCGCGCCCTCTTTTTCAGCGCGGTTGATAGCCAAACATTGGTGACCCTGTATGCGTTTGGGCGCAGCGTGAAAATCGTAATAATTATCGTAAACGGTCTCCTCATCGGTCGCACGGGCGGCAGAAAGCGTTCCGCGCTCGAAAACGTAGCTGCGCGCCATCGAGCGAATGTCGGCATTTTCGGCAACGCGCTCGGCGATAATGTCGCAAGCGCCGTTCAGAGCGGCGTCGGCGTCGGGAACTTCATCGCCGAGGAAATTTTCGGCAAGCTTCTCAGCGGGCGCTTTACCGTTTGAGAGAAGCAGGTCAGCGAGGGGCTCGAGACCGCGCGCCTTTGCAACGGAAGCGCGCGTCTTTTTCTTGGGTCGGTACGGCAGGTAAAGATCTTCGACCTCGCCGAGAGTGAGCGCGTTTTCAAAGCGGCTTTTCAGCTCGGGCGTAAGCTTGCCCTGCTCCTCAATAGCGGCGAGAGCGGTTTCCTTTCGCGCCTCTAAATTCTTCATATATTCATATCTTTCGCTAAGACCGCGCACGTCCATATCGCCGTGAAGCTCTTTGCGATAGCGGGAAATAAAGGGCACTGTATCGCCGTTATCGAGCATATCCATGACGTTGGCGACGTACTCTTTCTTAGTTTCAAATTCTTTTGCTAAACGTTCAACAATTACATCTCTGTTCATTTTTTTAGATCTCCGATAAAAATATTTCAAATCAATTATAGCATATTTTCTGAAAAATTGCAACTTTTTTTTGCGAAAGATATTGCAATTGTCTAATAAATATGGTATAATTCAAAATGGAAGTTTATTTTACAATTATGGAGGAAAAATTATGAAGGCAAGAATAATCGCGGCAGTTTGCTCGGCGGCTGTTGCCCTCGGCTGCGGGATCTCTCAGAGCGTTTCCGCCGATGGCGAAATGGTTTCCTACGAGCCTACCGCTGAAAACGTGAAAATGCTCGGCCGTACATATTACAACGGCGAATCGCTTTGGTTCTCGCTGACCGCTTCGGGCGCTGAGTACCAGTTTACAGGAACTACCACCGCTATCACCATCACGGGCGACGGCAACGCTATCTCGGCTACCGAGGGCGCACGAATCGGATTTTTCGCGGACGGCAAGAAAGTTGACGACGTTATGCTCACCGAAAATCCGCAGAAGGTAACGCTTGACCTCGGCGAGGACAAGCTGCACACCGTTAGTGTTGTGAAACTTTCTGAGTCGGCTAATTCCTCGGTGCTCATCGACGAGATTGAAGCTGACGGCGCGATCTCGCCTACCGAGAGCAAGTCGCACAGCATAGAATTTATCGGCGACTCGATCACCTGCGGATACGGCGTTGACGGAAAGAGCCAGAACGACCATTTCCTAACATCGACTGAGGACGGCACAAAGACCTACGCTTACAAGACCGCGCAGCTTTTCGATTCGGATTACAGCATGGTTTCGTACAGCGGCTACGGCGTGCTTTCGGGCTACACGAGCAACGACAAGGTGAACTCAAACTCCATCGTGAGCAAATATTACGACAAGGTCGGCTTCTCATGGGGCTGGATCGACGGCAAGAACATCTCGCAGGTGGACTGGGATTTCAGCAGCTCGCCCGAGCTGGTAGTTGTCAACCTCGGCACGAACGACGCTTCGTACACAAAGGGCAAGGCGGACAGGATCGAGGCATTCACCGCTGAATACGTTGACCTTATCAAGCTGATACGCGAGAAAAACCCAAACTCCGAGATTCTTTGCACCCTCGGCATCATGGGTCAAGACCTTTACCCCGCGATCGAGGACGCGGTGAAGCAGTACGTTGACGAAACGAGCGACACCAAGGTCAACAGCATGGAATTTGACGTTCAGAACCCCGACGACGGACTCGGCTCTGACTGGCACCCCTCGGAAAAGACCCACGCAAAAGCGGCTCACAAGCTGGCGGACAAGATAACCGAGCTTTACGGCTGGAGCGTTACCGACGCCGACATTGACCCCATCGACAGCAGTTCCGAGGAAGACACTTCCAGCGAGGACAGCTCGGACGCATCGTCGGACGAAAGCTCTGAGACCGAGAGCAGCTCTTCCGAAGCGACCACCGACACTTCAAGCGCCCCAGATTCGAGCGCAAGTTCTTCGACGGCTTCCTCCAGCGCAGCATCAAGCGCGGCGAGCAGCTCTTCCGCAAGCGGAAACAAGGACGCAAGCCCGCAGACGGGCGTTACAGCAGTAGCATCGGCGGCGGCGATCTTCTTTGCAGCTTCTGCAATAGTTAGCAAGAAAAAGAAGTAAGCTTGACGAAATTCAGATAATTATACCGTGCAGACACGCTCTGCGCGGTATTTTTTTGCAAAAAAAGAGCGGCAACCGCCGCCCTATGAGATCGTATTTACGAAATAGCTTGAATATCAGACTTTATATCTCCGGATTTGTCTGAAATGACCATTATCCACAACCCGCCGTATTCAAAAACCTCGGCTGACTTGATCTTGTCGAGCTCGTCGGGCTTATAACCCTCAAAATCGCTTACGCGGCGCTCAACGCGATCTTTCAGCAGCTTTTCGCAATCGCCGCTGCCCGTCAAAATGCTGATCTCGTCCGCGGAAGCGCCCGACGAAACGTACATGATGCCGCCGTCGGTGAAATTCTCGGCGGGCTCACCGTAAAGCTTTTCACAATTGTTGGTAAAAACGTCGTCGCCGAAAACAGCGGCCGCGTCCATGTCGGCGGCGTAGTCCTTATCTTTCACCGCGTCGAAAACCTGCTGAGCGGTTAGCGAAACGTCAGATCTAGACGTTGCTTCAGAGTTCGTATCTTTATTATTTGAACATCCGCACAACAAAATGCACATTGCCGCTGCGGCAGCTGTCAATCTATTTTTCAGCATATTTCATCCTCCGTAATGATCGTTATTTGATCGTAAATTTGGCAGTGAGTTTGCCCTCGTATGCGCCCTTTCCGGTAACTGCGACAGTTCCTTTACCGCGCTTTTTGTTGGCAGAATAAGTGATTTTGTAATTTTTGCTGCTGAGCGTTTTGCCCGCAAATGTTACAGTGACTTTCGGCTTTATTGCCTTGCCCTTGAACTTGTAGACTTTTTTATCAAGCTTCAAGCCGCCCTCATCAAGCAAATATTTACTGCCGGTAATTTTGATATTTGAACCTGTTGCGATAGTATTGCCTCCACCGCCGAACGTGTTGGATTTGAACGTGCCTTTCGTGCCAGCCGCGCAGACGATCTCGTTGCCGGAATTGCGAAAAATCTTGCCGGACGTGCAGTTGACAGTGCCGCCGTTGACGGCAATGCCGCGCGCGTTCGACTTGATAGTGCAATTTTTCAGCGTGATCTTCTTTGCATACGAGCCTTTGATACCGTCCTGCTTGTTGTTTAATATTTTTGCATTCTTAATTGTCAGAACGCTGCCGTCCACAACGCCGATACCAGTTTCACCACTGCCGCTGACCACATCGCTTGACATTGTGACACGGCTGGAGTCAGAGATCTTCATGCCGAGGTTTTTGACATTTTTGATCTTATTTTTCGACATTTGGATGTTGGAATTTTCTGAGATCACGAGTCCGCTTGACGCGCCGCCGATAAATTTGTTGCCGGAAATGTTCAGCGTGCAATCCATCACGCGCATTTGGTAACCTTTAGAAACGCCTGCAAGCTGAGATTTCGTTGCCTTGCTGACAAGGTTCACGCTGTTGTTGCTGACATCGCCCTGGCACTTGCGCAGGTTCGCGAAAGTCAAGCAATTGCTGACTTTGTTGCCCTTGATCTCCATGGTGCGGAAGCCATAAGCGTTGATGCAGGCAAACTTAATATCCTTAAATTCACAATTATTGAACGTAATGTTATCGCCATAAAGCGTGCTGTAATCGTGATGTGTGCCGACTGCGACCGGCAAATTATCAAATTTGCAGCTATCAACGTGGACGTTTCGACAGCCGGTATTATCCAGCGGAGCGGCGCTTCCCTCGTAGTCCTGCTCCTCAGATGCGTAGTCAAAGTGCATCGCTTCCTGATACCATGTGCTGCCGCCCTGCTCCATATTTTTGCATTTTACGAAGTCTGAAAGCTCAACTCCGCTAATTTCAACGTCACTGCAAGCGTTGAAGATCACGCCGTGGCCGCCGCAATAATCGTGAATGTATGTGTTTAATATATTTATATTTTGCGAATGGTTGAACAGAAAAAGCGCCTTTGCACTCTCGCGGTTTTTGACATTTCCGTCCCACTCGCCGCCGCTGACGGTTATATTTTTCGCGTGACCATAGCCACCGACCATCGCGCCGCTGTCGTCGGCATTTTTCAACATAGCCTGACTCTCGTCCGTGCGAACGATTTTCGCGCCGTCGTCCAAAATCAGCGAAGTGTTGGAATGAATAGTCAAACACCGCGAAATGTGGTAAACGCCGCGCGGAATATGCACAACCTGCTGTTTATCACTGTCAACATCGACCATATCAAGTGCATTTTGTATGTAGTCCGTATCGTCGATCTCGTCATCGCCGTTTGCGCCGAAAAGCGTAATGTCCAGCTCGTCGGGCGTGATTTCATCGTTTTCGTCAGTTACGACCGCATTTTCCTCAGCAACGGCGGTAGCTTCGGGCAGCATCGCGTAGACCGTTCCGCCCGCCATCATTAGCGCAGCCAGCGCCGCGCAGATAATTCTACTCACTTTGTCCGCCTCCCTACTGGAATTTTGTTGCTATTTTGGCAATGTAGATCACAACCGGTACGATGTACACCATCAATCCTGCAAACGCCGACACCGCAAGCATGATGAATTTCGCCGCATTGTCGCATTTCAGTGGCTTTTCGAGCTTTTTGCGGAACACGATGTACGCCACGAGCGCCGCGAGTCCAACGCACGAAATCGCCGCTCCCGCCGCAAATCCTTTCGGCGTGAAGCTTATCTTAATGTTATTATTTCCCTTTTTAAGGTCAAAACTGATAAATCCGGAAAGTGCACGGCTGTAATCGACCTTTTCGCCATTCACTTTAATGGTATAATTATCCGAATATGGCAGGCTTACAAAGCAAGTTTGCGCTTTATCAAGCTTGCAATTGCCTTTCATGCCGTTGTTCGTGTCCGTAAGTCCAACGCCTTGCGCCGATTTACACAGCTCTTTCAGTCGCGCGGTGTCGATGCTCATAAGCCCGAACGAAGCGCAGGTTATGTCTTTCTTGCATTTGAAAGTCACCTTGACGCTTTCATTCTTGAAATCGCCCAGACAATACAAACCATTATTTGCCGAATTAGGATAATTTGCGCGTGCAACCGATGAGTTCACCGAGATATCGAACGCTTCAAAGATCGGCTCGGAAAGATGATTTGTCAGCGCGTCAAAGCAGTCTGCATAAAGCGCACAACTATCGTCAACATCGAATTCGTAAGTCACCGTGTCGCCCGTGTGGAAGGTGTATTTACCGTCCTTTTTCGTCAGTTCGCCAGTCGGCTCGTACCTCGTCACAATGTTTTCGCCGAGCAGCGCTTCGCTCAGATATTGCTGAATGTCGATGCGCTCAAGCTCGTCCGGCAAATTTTCTTTGCCGTCAAGCGAGCCTTTATCTACCAGTAAGCCCATAGGCAGGTAGTTTGGCAGATGCTCGATACGTCCCGCTTTAGACTGGTAAATTATGTTGCTGCCGTCGCAGCCGCCGTTGATCTCGTACTTTATCGAAAGCATCGCGTCGGTAAGGCGCGTGCCATCGACAGCAAGAGTTTCCATCCAAACACCGCTGTAACCCAGCCGCTTCATCGTGAACATGAAATTGCGGTCGTTCAGCGAGGTGTAGTGCGAAATGGTATCATAACCCAGCGCGCCGATCATGTTGTTATTGTAAAATTTTGCATACGATTTCACGCGGTAAAAATTGTCATCGTCGATGCGGTCGGCGAGGTCGTAAGCCTCCGACTGGCTCTTGTTGATCTCCTCGTTGTGCATCGCGGGGTAGCCGATGTAAACGCCGCTGCTGAAAAAGCTCTCGCCGACGAAAACTATCGCGCAGAACGAGAGAAAAACGGTCTTGTGCATAAAGCCTTTACGGTAGAAAAAGTGTGCCACGCCGTATATTGCCAGCACAATTAGGAACACCGAAAGCAGCCACTTGAATGACTCTTGGTCGCCCCAAAGTGTGCGCGAGAAGCGGCTGATCTCCTCTTTTTTCTTGTCGGCGATGGTGTTCATGTAGTAGAACGCCAGCGCTGCCGACACGCCGCAGACCGCGAGAGTTACGACGTTGACGGGCAGATTTTTCTTAAATTCGACGGGTTTTTCGAGCGAATACGCTGCGCAGAAGAGCATTAGGAAGATGGTTATAAATCCAAATCTGCACGGGAACGACATATAGTTGCCTGTATGCCACATTTTGTTTATAGGTTCGATGAACATCGGTATAAGCGTCAGACCCAGCAGGAGGATAAGGCGCTTGTTGCGGGTGCTGTGGTCGCCGCGCACGGCAATGTCCGCAGCGGTTATCACGATAGCGAACGCCGAGCAGAAAAGCATTGGCAAAACTGTTAAATAGTTGGTTATGAAGTCCGAGCCGACTATCGAATCAACTATAGTGGTTTCGCCCCTGCCCGAGCTGAAATACTGAAGCAGCGAGGGCAGCCAAACCACCGCCGTCAGCAGTGCCGAGATCGCCGAACCGACCAGTATATCGCGGCAGACGCGGCTGCAAAATTCGTGGCTATGTGCGCCAAGAATATACACCGCTGTAAATAGCAGTATAAAAATTACCACCATATAGCTGATATAGTAGTTGACTACCACCATTGCCGAGAGCACGAATATGTACATCAGCGGCTTTTGCCTGCGCGTTATCCTATCCAGCGCGATCATCAGCAGCGGGAAAAGGTACATCATGTCAAGCCAGATAATATTTTGAAAATACATCATCGCGTAGCCCGAGAGGGGGTACATCACGCTGAGCAGCATTACAGAAAATGGGTCGAGCTTTTTGCGGCAAAGTGTGAAGCAGAGCGAAGCCGTGAACGCCGCGACCGACATTTTCAGCGCGACTAGGACGTTTGCGAACATCATCATATCCGCCTTATCGACGAATTTCACGAGAAATGTGAACGGGCTTGCCAAAAAGAAAAAGAACACGCCGAAAAAGTTCATTCCGCCCGAATTTTTCATGTTAAGGAAAAAGCCGCTTTTGCCGTCTAAAATATCCTTAAACTGGTTGAGCAGAGGAACTACCTGCTGCGACATATCGCACCAGGAAAGGGAACGTGTTCCAAATGGATACATACTATTTTGGTAATAAAACACCATCATGAAGTACATTACGAAAAACGCGGGGAAAATTATCGACGCGTAATGCACTATTTTACTGCCTTTGATCTTCATTTTTATTGCCTCTCTTTTTGCGGGGATTATTTATATAAATCCATTATAGCACATCCGCGGCGAATTTTCTACATTGCCGAAACAAATTTGTAACATTATCCAAAAATCCGCACAAAAACTGTTGATTTGTAACATAGCGAAAAAGTTCCCGCCGACCATGAAAAGCCAGCGGGAAAATTTATACCTTTATAATAAGATGGTCAGCAGAGCGAGCGCCAGACCCGCTATCGTGAAGACAAGCGCCTTTGCGAGCGTGACCTCGCTGCGGATAGTGCGGAATTTGCCCTTTTCGCCGAGGCAGAGCTTTACTTTTCGGCCCTGTTTCAGTCGGCAGGGGCGGTACGCCTCGCGCGGCATGAAATGCTTAACCTCGCCCTCCTGCTCGTACTCGAAGCGCGGCATTAGGTAGCGGTTCATCGAAGCGGAGCGGTTCTCTTCGGTAACTTCGGTGACGGTGGCTTCCACAACGGTGGAGTAGCGCTTTTTGCGGACGGGGCGAAGCTCCCAAAGCATTACGATGCCGTAGCGGCAGACCAAAATACCGCCGAAAAGCAGCACTGTACGCAACAGAAAAACAAACATCATAAAGCCCGAAACGCGCTCGGAAATATTAAAAATATCAAGTCCGCCCATAGTGCAGATCTCCTTTTTACAAACAGATTTTAGTATATTTTATCACAATAATAAGAATATATTGCAACGCTTTGATTAACTAAGGATTAACAGTCGCGTGACGTGTGTGCTGTTTTCAGCGTATTACCATAAAAAAGGGGTTGACATAGCGCGGCGGATATTGTATAATTAAAGTATGTGGAAACGCAAATTAAGGAAAGTTAAAAAGGATTGGTAGCATGAGATCAAAAATAATTGCCGCCGCAGCAGCCGCGGTTTTCCTCTCGGCGGGCGCGCTGACAGCTTTTGCCGACTATGGTTACGAGGACTACAATGCCGATTACGGCTACGGCGATTACAACGACTATAATTACGATTACAACACCGATACGGACTATACATACGACGACACCTACACGGGTTACGGCACATACGACACGGAAACTTCTTCCGCCGACCCCACGCAAGACCACCCGACAGTGGTTTCGCTGACGCCGACAAAGATCAAGGACATGAAGTTTTCCGCAGCGCTGAAGATCAAGAACAAAAAGCCGATTACCGCGGCGGACATCACGATAAATTACGACGCCGATGTTTTCAAGGTTACGGGCAATCAGGTGCACGAGGAAGCGGGCGGCGAGGCTGCCGCGACCGACATGGGCTCGGGAGTTTTTCAGTACATTTACACCAACACTGCCGGCTCGGAGTACGACGGCGACTATCTGACGATAGATTTTCAGATACTTGACCCGACAGTGCGCTCGTCTGTGCTGTATATAACTGTAAATTCAATGCTTGATGGCGATTCGCAGTCGATAACCGCGACCGCCGACGGAACGATAATCCAGATCGAGGGCGCTGTGCCAGCCGACGCTTCCGCTGACGAGTCGATGTACACCGAGCTGCGCGTTGCGAAGAGCGACCAAACGATAACTTTCAGCTCGCTGGGTCTGAAGGACGTAAAAAGCGTGACTTTTGAGGACGGCTCGCTCGCGACCGCGGACGACAAGGGCATTTCCACCCTTGCCGAGGGTCTTACGAACATGACCGTTGAATTTAACGACGGCACGTTCAAATATTACAGATTAGTCATCTCCACGCAGAGCGCCGTTACGCAGACCGAGAGCGCTGCAGAAGCGGGCGCAGTTGTGGAAAACGCCGCCGACCCGAACGCTACCGCCGTTACAAAGACTGAGAGCGGAAGCTCGGAGCGCACTAAAAAATTCGTGATATTCGTGCTGGTACTGCTCGCAGTTGCGGCGCTGATAATCGAGTATTTCACGGTTTTCGGCAATCCGTACAAGCGTTACGCGCTGAGGAGCAACATCAAGCCGAAGCCCGAGAAAGAGCCGCAAACGCCGATAGATGACGACGATTTCTTCCCCGAAGAACCTGACCGCGGTGAAGATACCGAGGGCGATGAAGAGGAAGTTGCGGAAGCTGACGAAGCCGATTCGGAAGATTACGAAGAGGCTGAGTCGGAAGAAGAAACTGAGGAATATTCTGAGGAAGAAGCCGAGGAATATGAAGAGTCTGAGCCAGAAGCGGAAGCCGCTGAGGATGAAGAGTCTGACGAAAACGAAGAACAGTAATTATAAAAATACGGAGCGTTCAGTTGCGAGCGCTCCGCTTTTTTGTGTTCAAATATTTATATTACGAAGCCTGCTCAAACTGGCTGTTGTAAAGCTCGGCATAGAAGCCGCCGCGCTGCATCAGCTCGTCGTGAGTACCGCTTTCGATAACGTCGCCGTCTTTCATTACCAATATGAGGTCGGCGTTCTTTATTGTGGATAGTCTATGCGCTATAACAAAGCTCGTTCTGCCCTTCGTCAGCCCGTCCATCGCGCGCTGGATTATCAGCTCGGTGCGGGTATCGACGGAGGAAGTTGCCTCGTCGAGAATGAGCATCGGCGCGTTTTGCAGCATCGCGCGGGCTATCGTGAGAAGCTGTTTCTGACCTGCCGAGATGGAAGCGCTTTCGGAAAGCACGGTGTCGAAGCCGTTTGGCAGCGAGTGGACAAATTTATCCAGTCCGCAGGCGCGGCAGACCTGCTCCAGTTGATCGTCGGTGATGCCCTGCATATTGTAGACCAGATTTTCGCGAACCGTGCCCTCGAAAAGCCAGGTATCTTGCAGCACCATGCTGAAAAGCTCGTGCACTTTTTCGCGCGTAAGCTCGCTTATCGGCACGCCGTCGATCTTTATTTCGCCGCTGCCGATCTCGTAAAAGCGCATCAGCAGGTTGACCATCGTGGTCTTGCCCGCGCCGGTAGGGCCGACTATCGCGACCTTCTGACCGGGGTGAACCTCCGCCGAGAAGTCCTTGATTATGACCTTATCTGGCGTATCGGGATAGCTGAACCGGACGTGCTCGAAGCTTACTTTGCCGCGAACTTCGGGCAGCTCGGCGGTCTTTTCGCTCTCGTCAGCCATCTCTTCGCTTTCGAGAAAATCGAAAATACAGTGCGCCGAAGCGGAAGCCGTCTGCATATTCGTCATGCCCTGCGCTATCTGCGTGAGCGGGGTGGTGAAAAGGCGGACGTAGAGAATGAACGAAACTATCACGCCGAACTCTATCGTGCCGTTCATCGCGAGGATAGAGCCGACAACGCAGACCGCGACGTAGGCGATGTTGCCGATGATGTTCATGAGCGGCTGCATAACGCCCGAAAGGAACTGCGAGCGCCAGTTAGCGTCGTAGACCGCGGCGTTCAGACTGTCAAAATGCGAGAGCACCTTGCGCTCGGCGCGGCTGATGCGGACGACTTCGTGACCCGAGTACATTTCCTCGACGAAGCCGTTCAGCTCGCCCAAACTTTTCTGGCGCGCCGCGAAAAAGCGCTGCGAGCGGGACATTATCAGCACCACCAGCCCCATGCCGACGAAAGTTACCGCCAGCGAAATGAGCGCCAGCCGCCACTGGGTCGCGAACATCATGATAAGGCAGCCGACGAACTGCGTTGCCGCGCTGATTATGGTCGGCAGGCTGTTTGTAAGACCCTGCTGGAGGGTGGAAACGTCGTTCGTCATGCGGCTGAGTATGTCGCCCTGCGTGTGGGTGTTGAAATATTTCTGCGGTACGCGGTTGATCTTTTCCGAAAGCTCGCCGCGCATACGGTAGGACATTTTCAGCGTTACAACCGCCATGATGTAGTGCTGAACGAAGCCGAAAATCGCGCTGAGCAGGTATATCGCCGCGAGGAAAATGCCTATCTTCGTGATCTTGCCGAGGTCGATGCCGCCGAGCAGACCGTCTGACATTATCGTCGCCATATCGCCGATCTTGTTCGGGCCGATTATCGTCATGACCGCGCTGAGCGCCGCGAGGACGAGGGCTAAGATTATCACGCCGATGTCGCCGTGCAGATATTCCGAAAGGTGCGGCACGGCCGTGCGGATACCGCCGTCTTTATTTTTTCTCATGTCAGTCCCCTCCTTACGCCAATTCGCTCGCGCTGAGCTGCGAGGTAGCTATCTCGCGGTAAACGCTGCAATTTTTCATAAGCTCTTCGTGCGTGCCCAAGCCGACCATTTCTCCGCGGTCGAGCACGGCTATCTTATCTGCGTGACGGATAGTGCTTATGCGCTGCGCCACGATTATTTTTGTCGAGCCTGCGAGCTGCTTGTTCAGGCCCTCGCGAAGCTTTGCGTCTGTACGGTAATCGAGCGCCGAGAACGAGTCGTCAAAAATAAGTATCTCAGGCTTACGCGCCAGCGCACGCGCTATCGAAAGGCGCTGCTTCTGACCGCCCGAAACGTTTCTGCCCATCTGCGCTATCGCGTACTCGCTGCCGCCCTCGAGCTTATCGACAAATTCTTTTGCCTGCGAAATCTCTATTGCGGATTCAAGGTCGGCATCGTCGAACTGCTGAGCGCTCTCGCCGAAAAATACGTTCTCGCGAACAGTGCCCGAGAAGAGCACGGCTTTTTGCGTGACGTAGCCTAGCTTATCATACAGCGCGGCGAAAGTGTAGTCCTTGACGTTCACGCCGTCCACAAGCACCTCGCCCGAGGTCGCGTCAAAAAAGCGCGGGATAAGGCTGACAAGGGTAGTCTTGCCGCTGCCCGTAGCGCCGATGACCGCGAGCGTTTCGCCCTTTTCCACGCGAACGTTTATGCCGCTGAGCTGTTCGGAAGAAGCATGCGGATAGCGGAATGAAACGTTTTTGAACTCCACCGTGCCGACCTCGCTGCCCTGCTGCACGCCGCCCTCTTTTACGTTAGCCTCGCGCTCTAGCACCTCGTTGATACGCTCAGCCGACACCTGCGCCTGCGGGAGGAGCATAAATATCATGACGAGCATCATGAATGACATCACGACGTAGGTCGCGTAAGTGCTGAAAACCAGCACCTCGCTGAACATCGAAAGGCGCGCGGCGGGGTCGGTAAGGGCGATGTTATTGACAAGCGCCGCGCCGACCCAGTATATCGCGAGCGCCAAGCCGTTCATGCCCAGCCCCATAGTCGGCTGAACGAGGGCGAAGAGCTTTTGGTTTTTCATCTGAAGCTGCATCATGCCCATGTTCGGCTCGTCGAATTTATCGTTCTGAAATTTCTCGGCGTTGAAAGCGTGCACTACGTTTATGCCGTTGAGGTTTTCGCGCGCTACGCGGTTGATCTTATCCGTCATTTTCTGCACAAGGCGGAAGCGCGGTATGCAGCTGCTCATGATAAGGAAAATGCTGACTATCAGCACGACCACGAAAGCCGCGGTGACTGCCGAGAGTTGCCAGCTTTTGCCGAGAATCTTTATTACTGCCCAGACCGCCATTATCGGCGCTTTTATCATCATCTGCAAGCCCATCGCAACTATCATCTGGATCTGCGTGATGTCGTTCGTGGTGCGGGTGATAAGGCTGGGTATCGAGAAATCCTGCATTTCCTCGCTGCCTATGTCCATGACGTGGTGAAAAAGCTTTTCGCGCACGGCGAAGCTGAGCCCCGAAGCGGTCTTTGAAGCAAGGTAGCCGCAGGCGACGGCGAGCAGCGCGCTAATGGCGGTGCAGCCCAGCATTTTCAAGCCGATGTTCACTATATCGGCGGTAGTGCCCGAAGTTTTTATCAGCACGGTAAGCTCGGTCATGTAATCGGGCAAGCGCAGGTCGAAATACACCTGACACACCACGAAAACCAAGCAGATAAGCGCCATCAGCCTTTCGCGGCGGCGCATATTTTTCAGCAGTTTTATCATATATCTTCACTCTCCTTTTCCAGCCCGTTCTTTCTCATATCCTCGATGTTTTCGCCGATAGCGGAAAGGCATTTGCGGAAAACTTCAATATCGGCGGGGCTGATGCCTTCTAACAGGCGGTGTGCGAAGCGTATTTGCAGTTCCCTGCCCTCTTTTACAATGTCCGCGGCGGCGGGGGTAAGCACCAAGCGCGTTTTGCGGCGGTCGTTCGGCACTGTTTCGCGCGTAAGCAGACCCTCGTTCACCAGCCTTTCGACGTGCACGGATACTATCCCCGATTTCAGCCCGCGCATAAGGCAAATATCGCGCGCGGTGTTGTTCTCGGGATTATTCGATATGAACATGAGTATATCGACAGCCATAGGCGGCAGACCCGTTTTTTTGCAGAGCGGGCGCAGCACGTTATGGTACGCCTCCATCACCCTATTTGCGCTGTAAAACATTTTTGAAGCAGTCATTCCGTTCATTTCGCCAAAAGTCCTCCTAATATAAGAAAGTCTAAAATTAGAATATCTATTATTATACGCAAATTTATATTAAATGTCAAGCATATGGCGGTTAACATTTTATGAACGCAAAAAACTGCACAGCCCGAAAGCCATGCAGTTTTTGTAAGCAAATTTTATTCGTATCAGCCCATTACAACTTCAACATTTACAGTCGAGCCTGCCGCGGCTACGGGGAGGACATTGCCCTCTACCGCCTTGCCGTCAACGGTAACGCTCTTAACGCCCTTGCAAACGTGCTCGGGGTTCTTAACGGTGATGTTGTAGGTAGCGCCTCTGTACTGACGTGTAGCGGTAAGGCCGTCCCACTCGTGAGGAATGGAAGGATCAAGCTTCAGACCGTCGAAGTCAGCCTGTACGCCGAGAATGTACTGGGAGATAGCTACCATGTTCCATGCGGCAGTACCTGTCAGCCAGCTATTCTTGCCCTCGCCGAATCTGCTTGCGTCCTTACCCGCGATCATCTGACCGTAAACGTAAGGCTCGGTCTTGTGCAGGTCGGAGATCTCTTCGTTGAACGCGGGAGCGATCTTGCTGTAATACTCGAAAGCCTTATCGCCTCTGCCTGCGTATGCCTCAGCGCAGATTATCCATGCGTTGTTGTGGGTGAAGATACCAGCGTTTTCCTTGTATCCGCCGGGGTAGGTCGAGATCTCGCCGTACTGGATATAGTACTTGGAGTACGCAGGATTGTTCAGAACAAGGCCGTACTTGGTGTTGAGGTACTTGTCGATGGAGTCAAGGGTCTTGATGTCAGCGCCCTCGTCCTTGCCTATTTCAGACATTACGGCAAAGCCCTGCGGCTCGATGAAGATCTTGCCCTCTTCGCACTCCTTAGAGCCCATCTTAGCGCCCGTGGAGTCGTAAGCTCTGAGGAACCAATCGCCGTCGAATGCGGAATCCATAACGTTCTTCTTCATCTTGTCGATCTCAGCCTGAGCAGCGGCAGCTTCATCGTCCTTGCCGAGGTGCTTGAGTATAGCAACGTAGTTCGGGCCGGTGTAGGTGAAGAGCGTAGCTACCATTACAGACTCAGCTACCTTAGAGTAGCCGCCCTCAGCAGCGAACTTCGGGTTGGTGTAAGTCTGGAAGCTTTCGCCGGGGGTGTCAGAGTAGCAGGAAAGGTTGATGCAGTCGTTCCAGTCGGCTCTCATAGCGAGCGGCAGACCGTGAGGGCCTACGTTATTAACTACGCGGTAGAAAGATACCTTGAGGTGGTCGAGCATAGGCTTAGCCTGCGACTCATCGTTGTCATAAGGTACCATTACGTCAAGGATAGACCAGTCGCCCGTTTCTTTGATGTATGCGGAAACGGAGAGGATCATCCACAGCGGGTCGTCGGAGAAATCGCCGCCGATGTCGAGGTTGCCCTTTTTTGTAAGGGGCTGATACTGGTGGTAGCAGCCGCCGTCGGGAAGCTGGGTAGAAGCGATGTCGATTATACGCTCTCTAGCACGGTCGGGGATCTGGTGAACGAAGCCGAGAATATCCTGATTGGAATCGCGGAAGCCCATACCTCTGCCGATACCGCTCTCGAAGTAAGAAGCGGAGCGCGAAAGGTTGAATGTGACCATGCACTGGTACTGATTCCAGATGTTAACCATGCGGTTTACCTTATCATCGGGAGTATCAACGTTGATAACGCTGAGCAGTCTGTCCCAAGTTGCTTTCAGCTCTGCCATGCCTGCGGCTACCTTTTCGGGAGTATTGTACTGCTCGATCATTGCGAGAGCCTTTTCCTTATTGATAGTTACGCCGTCAGCCTCGAACTTCTTATCAACGGGCATTTCAACATAGCCGAGAATGAATACGAGTGTCTTAGACTCGCCGGGAGCGAGGGTAATCTTCTTGTAGTGAGAAGCGATGGGCGACCAGCCGTCAGCGAAGGAATCGTTAGCCTTGCCTGCCAGTACAGCCTGCGGGTTGTGGAAACCGTTGTAAAGACCGATGAAAGAATCTCTGTCGGTATCGTAGCCGTCGATCTCGTCGTTTACTGTATAGAATGCGAAATGATCTCTTCTATCTCTATACTCAGTCTTGTGGTAGATGGTAGAGCCTACTACTTCTACGCGGCCTGTGCTGAAGTTTCTCTGGAAGTTGGTGCAGTCGTCCTGCGCGTCCCAAAGACACCATTCTGCAAAGGAGAAGAAGGAGAAGGTCTTTTCAGCGTCGCTCTCGTTAGTAAGAACTACCTGCTGTACTTCGCCCGCGTAATTCTGCGGTACGAAGAAAGTAGCTTCGGCTTTCAGACCGTTTTTCTTACCGGTGATTATGGTATAGCCCATACCGTGGCGGCACTCATAGAAGTCAAGCTCTGTCTTTACAGGTGACCAGCCGGGGTTCCAGATAGTTTCGCCGTCTTTAATGTAGAAATATCTTCCGCCCATATCTATCGGCACATTATTGTAGCGGTATCTTGTTATACGGCGCAGTCTTGCGTCCTTATAGAAAGAATATCCGCCCGCTGTGTTGGAGATGAGCGAGAAGAACTCCTGTGTTCCGAGGTAGTTTATCCACGGATATGGAGTTCTGGGGTTTGTGATGACGTACTCTTTGTTCGCGTCGTCAAAGTAGCCAAACTTCATGTTTAAATATCCACCTTTCGATATATTATGGTTTTATTTTGAGGCAACACCGCACATCAGCCTCCCGCGGCAGATATGCGAGCCTTGCTTGTAAAAATTTTCAGCCGTAAAGACTGATACCCTCGTCGGTAATTTCGGAAATGATATAATCCAGCCCGTCGAAATGTACAAGTATCCTGCGCTGCATCACGGTATCCGCCTGCGAGTCGTAAGAAACGTTGGTCTCCACGCTGATATTCGCGCCGTCGCCGCTTTTGCTGAGGGTGCATTTGCCGAATTCAACAGTTGCCAGCTCGCCCGTTTCGGTCTCGGAATAGGAATCTATATCCAAAGCTTTCGCGGCTGCCTTGGTCATAAGCGCCGTCGCCTGCGCATAATCGCCGCTGTCCATATAGCTGTACCAGCGGGTTATAACGTCGCGCGCGCCGTCGCAATACTCTATCGCCCTGCCCTGCAAGTCGATCTCTTGCGGCTCGGCAGGCTGAGTTTCCGTTTCAGAGGACTCGTCCGCCGCTTCTGTCATAACAGCCGTTATGGTAGCCGCGGGCTGCTCAGCCGTCGCCGTCGTGGTGACCGCCGCGGCAGAAGAGCTTTCGGCGGAAGATGCGCCGCTTTCAGCAGAATTTCCGCAGGCGCAAAAGCAGAGCGCCGCAGCCGAAGCAGCTATCATTGCCGATATTTTCCTTATTGTCATATCATAAGATCTCCCCGTAATAAGCCGTATTTTTTTAACTCAGCTTTGCGAAACAGGTTTCGCGCTGCTGAATATTGCCGAATAAAAATAGTAGCTTATCTCAAATCCGCCGCTGTAAAGCACGACGTCTTTATATCCATCATCTTTTACCATAGAATAGATCTCGCTGGTATCGTCAGAAATTTTTTCGCCCTGCTGCATTTGCGAGTAGGTTTTCTTTGGAATTTGAAGCTGAACAAATTCGTCTTCATCTTCAAAGCCGACAAAATATTTGCCCGACTGAGTACTCAGCACATATTCATACGGTTCAGCGACCGTAACGCCTTGGTAATCGGCGTAGATGTGGTTGCCGCTTAAAATAAACGCCACGCAGGTGTAGATCATCAGCCCCGCGCCGCCTAAAAAGCCGTACACTTTCGCCGAAGAATCGCTGCGGTGAAAGCCGCGCTCGGGTATCAGCGCCACTATCAGCACCCCGAGCATTATCAGCGCGAGCACAAGCCCTATGCGGTTGTTGCGCAGGAAAATGCGTATCGCTTCCTTGCCGCTGAGCACATCTACTTTCTCGCCCGCTTTATTGCGAAACTCGAAAGCGAGCATACTGGTAAGCGCGCTGAGCAGGAACAACATCCGCCATTTCATCTTTTGGTCGAGAAATTTCTCTTCTTCCGGCGTGAAAGGCTGATCGTCGTCGATGATCGGCGCTTCGTTTATATCTTCTCTATTCATATTGTAAAGAAGCGCTGCCAGCACTCAAAGCTTTCGCCCTTTGCAAGCTCTTTATAGCCTGTAACATCGTCGCTGAGCTTTAAGTTTGCGCAGTTTATCATGGCCGTCATAGGCTCGGGACAGAAATATCCGTTGCCGCCGCGGTCGTTCCATATATTCCAAAATTTGTATTCTTTAGACACCTCGTTGCAAAGGCGCTTGCCTGTATCCTTATCGGTGATGACTACGCCGTAAAAAGGCTTGCCGTCAAGCTCGTTATCGCAGGCGGTGTACATATCGTTCGAGATCTGATGGAGAACGGGGCGCATAGTGCCGTTTTTGTAGCGCATATCCTTAGTGCCGAGTGGCAGAAGCTTTTCGGTAGGCAGGCAGCGCTTGTCCAGCTCGCAGCGCTCAACTATCGGCACGCTCAGGCGAAGCGACTTCTGTCTGCCGCCGTCGGTGATGGGCGCGTTTATGCAGGTGTGCGTGCAGATGGAAACGGGCAGCTTTTTGTCAGAGAGATCCTCCAGCTTTACCTTATGGGTAAGCCCGTTGTCTGAAAGCTCGAACGTGTATGTTATCTTAAAATCTATCGGGAAATACTGATACATAGGGTCGCCCGCGCCGTGTGTAAACGATGTCACGAGAACGGCTTTGTCCTCCTCAGCGGCGACCTTTTCTATCTTATGCGCACGCTTGTGCACCCAGCCGTGAAGATGGTTACCGAGCTTCACCTCGTTTACGGGCAGATGATATTCGCCGTCGGAAGTCTTTAGCAGACCGCCGTCGAAACGGTTCGGCAGATAAAGCGTGGGCAGACCCCATATCTCGCGGGCCTGATCTATATGCGCCGCGGAGCATTTATCGGAATATCTGAAAACCTCGATACCCGCCTCTTCATCGCGCATACGCCAAACAGAAGAGCCGTACTCGGGCGAAATGACCGCAGAATATTTTCCATATTCAAGCAGTACGCATGGAACGCCCTTCATCACAAAGCCATCTTTGGCAGTTATCTTTTTATTCATATGAATTCTCACCCTTATTTTTATAGTTTGCGCGAAGCTGCTTAAACG
>DBEZOM010000068.1:0-9330 GCA_048252855.1 Ruminococcus sp. | reverse complement strand
CCGCGACTACTCAGCCGCTGCCTTGCGCTGCTGCCGCCGCGGTCAATGCGATAGAGAATTTTGGAAATCCGTCCTCACTTCACAAACTGGGGCTGAACGCTTCGCAGATCGTTTCGGCGGCGCGCAAGAGCGTTGCGGCTTCGCTGGGGGTGAGCGAGAACGAGATATTTTTCACGTCCGGCGCGACCGAGGCGGACAACACCGCGGTTTTCGGCGCGGCTTACTCGCTCGGCAAACGCAAGAAGCGCATCGTCACGACCACCGTTGAGCACCCCGCGATCGCCGAGCCGATGAAGGTGCTTGAGAGCGAGGGTTACGAGATCGTGCGCATTTCGCCGCGCGATGGCACGTTCGCCGCGGAGGATATAATTTCCGCTGTTGATGACAACACTTGTCTAGTTAGCTGTATGCTTTGCAACAACGAAACGGGCGATATTTTGCCGATCGGCAGGGCATTTAGGCAGATAAAAAAGCGCTTTCCGCGCGTGCTGACCCATTGCGATATGGTTCAGGGTTACCTCAAATTGCCGTTCAAAGCCAAAGATCTCAGCGCGGATATGATCTCGATAAGCGGTCACAAAGTCCACGCTTTAAAGGGAATCGGCGCGCTGTATATCAAGAAAGGCGTGCACATTCGCGGACTGGTCTATGGCGGCGGGCAGGAACGCGGCTTCCGTTCGGGAACTGAGTCTGTACCGCTTATCGCGGCGTTCGGCGCGGCTGTTGATGAACTGTACAAAAATATGGACAGCAGATTAACATATGTCCAGTCGCTCTCCGATTATCTGCGTGAAAAGATCGAGCAAACTGAGGGTCTGCACTTTAATTCGCGCGCGGGCGGTTCGCCTTATGTCAACAGCATTTACGTTGACGGTCTGCGGTCGGAGATAATGCTCCATTTTCTGGAGGAACGCGAGATCTACGTTTCAAGCGGTTCGGCTTGCTCAAAGGGCAAAAAAAGCTCGGTGCTTTCCGAATACGGCGTGCCCGACCGAGCGGCAGACTCTACCCTGCGCATAAGCTTTTGCGCCGAAAACACCGTCGCGCAGATCGACGAGCTGATAGACGCTCTAAAGGCGGCGCAGGCTACTCTTTTGAGCGTGAAATAAGCGGAACAAATGTTTTATACTATTTATAATATATAAGCGACCAATTTCGATAAAAAACCACATGAAAGGATCTGAAAAATTTTGAAGGAAATCATCTTATGCAAATACGGCGAGATCGCGCTGAAAGGCCTTAACAAATCTTCGTTTGAAAGCACCCTCGTGAAAAACGTTAAGCGCCGCCTGCGCCGTTTCGGAAAATTCGATTACTGGCGTTCGCAGTCAACACTTTACATCTCGCCGCTAGAGGAGAGCATCGACATGGACGAGGTGCTGGAAGCTGTTGGCAAGATATTCGGCATCGTGAAGATGTACAAGGCGCTCGAGGTCGAGAAGAGCATGGAGGCTATCCTCGGCGACACGCTCGACTACCTCGCTGACGCGCTGGAGGACGCGCAGACTTTCAAGGTCGAAGCTAAGCGCGCCGATAAGAAATTCCCGCACAAATCGCCCGAGATATGCGCCGAGTTGGGTCACGTTATCCTCGAAAAATTCCCGCACCTCTCGGTAGACGTGCATGAGCCGGACGTTACCGTTTTCGTCGAGATCCGCGAAAAGCACGCTTTCGTCAACGCGATGAAGTTCGACGGAGCGGGCGGACTGCCCATCGGCACGAGCGGCAGGGGAATGCTTCTCCTCTCCGGCGGTATCGACTCGCCCGTCGCGGGATATATGCTCGCGAAGCGCGGTATGCAGATTCAGGCGATACACTTTGAAGCGCCGCCTTACACTTCCGAGCGCGCGCGCCTTAAAGTCGAAAAGCTGGCGGAGGAGATCTCGGAGTACTGCGGCGACATCGCGTTCCACTGCGTGCCTTTCACCGACATTCAGGTCGCCATTCGCGACAACTGCCCCGAGGAACTTTTCACGATAATAATGCGCCGACTGATGATGGAGATCGCCCAGCGCATCTGCGAGCGCGAAAACTGCTCCTGCCTTATCACGGGCGAGAGCTTGGGACAGGTAGCCAGCCAGACGATGGGCGCGATAGTCTGCACCGACGCCGCCTGCCGTATGCCAGTTTTCCGCCCCTGCATCGGAATGGATAAATCTGAGATAGTTGAGATAGCGCGCAAGATCGACACCTTCGACACCTCGATACTGCCTTACGAGGACTGCTGCACGGTATTTACGCCGAAGCACCCCCGCACCCGCCCCGTTCTGCAAGACGTCATCGACGGTCAGAACCAGTTCGATTTCGAGCCGATGATAGCCGAAGCGGTGGAAAACACGAAATTCAAGCTGATCCGCTGCGGAGAACGCACTGTAAACCTCTGACACTTTACAGCAAATTTTATTACAAATATAGCCAGCAAAATATTTACAATGTATGAGATGAACAGAACTTACAGATATGTGCAACGTCAAGCGAATCACTTTACAGACGTACGCAGCTTTGTAACTGTTTCAAATTTCGTACAGTTAAAAGGGTTACGATACGGTTAATCCGGTTACGCGCTGTAACTTTTGAGTACGTTTATTTGTACTTGAAGCGCCGCTCGAAAACGGTCGTTATCGGTCGCAAATTCGGGAAAATAAAGGCTGAAACGGCTTTTCGGCGGCGCTCCGCAAACGGCGCGATGATGAATTTGATAGGTTACTTTTCCGTAACTTATTGCCTTTCACACGGAAAAGTTATATGTTAAATGATATTATCAAATTCATAAATTACATGATTTAATGTGAAAATCTATGTGCAAAGTGGCTATAAAGACGGGGGATAGGTTTATGGAAATTCACGAAGATAACAAATTGGTTACAGAAACTATTGACAGTCTGGCGGAGAATGTTGTAAAATATATGACAGAGCACAGGCTTACCCTGTCTGCGGCTGAAAGCTGCACGGGCGGGCTGTTCGCGGCGGCTGTTACCGCAGTGCCGGGCGCTTCAAACGTCTTTCACGGCGGCGCGGTGACTTATACCGAAGAGATGAAGGTAAAGCTGCTGGGCGTATCGCCCGAAACTTTGCGGCGGTACACAGTTTACTCTGCCGAAACTGCGCGGGAGATGAGCACGGGCGCGGCTAGGGTATTTGAAACAGATTACGCTGCGGCGGTCACGGGTATCGCAGGGCCTTCGGGCGGCACGACTGAAAAGCCTGTCGGCACGGTGTACGTTTCGGTACGCGGCCCGCATGGCGAGGTAACGCGAGATCTGATGCTCTACAATGAAAACGGATATGAAAAGTTAGACAGAAGAGAGATCCGCAGACTGACGGTAGCGCGTATGCTGCAAATGCTGTCAGAGATGCTGCTGAGCGACGGCGGCGCGAAAGATAAGAGAAAGGATTGATCGGCAAAATGTCTATGGCGAATGAAACGCTCCATATCGACAAGGAAAATGACAACACAAATTTCTTTGTCAGATTTTTTAAATATTTTATTCCCTGGAAAGGGGATCACGCCGCGGAGATAGTCCGCAAGATAATCTTCATCGGCTCGATAGCTTTGTTCTGCTCGTCAGTAAACCAGCTTACCGACTTCCTTGAAACGGATAAGGATACGCTGGAGTACACCGCGCAGATACAGTCATTAGAGCCTGACTTTACCGACGATATAAACTTCGACCAGGTAAAGGCGGACGACGGCGAGAACAGCAGCCCCGAAGCTAAGCAGCGCAAGGTGCAGGCTTGGGCGAAAAAGCTGCTGAAACGCAACAAGGAGGTAGTCGGCTGGATAAAGATACCCGGCTTTACGAACTCCGAGGGAAAGGAATACATAAATTATCCCGTGCTTCAGCACAGCGATAACGATTATTACCTTACCCACAACATCGACAACCAGCCTTACGAATCGGGCAGCATCTACGCCGATTATGTAGTGCCGATAGATAAAAACGGACAGGCCGACAACATCACGATATACGGCCACCACATGAGAAAGCTCGGCACTTCGTTCACGCATCTGGCGGAGTACAAGAGCGGCGTAAAAATGCTCAAGAAATACCCGATAATCGAGTTCAACACTATTTATGATACCAACGAAGAGTACGTTATTTTCAGCTGCTTTGTGGCGGCGGTAAACGAATCTCAGGATAACGGCCACCTCTTCGATTACTGGAGATACAGAAATTTCGACGATCAGGATTACAAGTTTGAAACTTGGCTCGATAACGTTGAAAAATCTTCATGGTACTCCTGCGACATACAGTGCGACCCCGATGATGATTACATCACCCTTTCGACCTGCTCGAACGAAGTCGCGAATATGCGCTGGGTAATAGTTGCGAAAAAGCTTGATAAGGACGACGATAAGGAAGCGATACTCGCCTCCTATAAAGAGAAAAAAGATAAGGATATTTACTTCCCTCAGGTATGGCGGAATGTCTGGGGCAACTCGAAGAAATATCTCGGCTGGAGCTATTAAAACAGTCCGCAAGGCAAAAATCTCTGCATAGTATTTCCCGAATTTTTTGAGCAGAGATAGGCGGCGCAAAGCTGCCGGAAAGGCAATGTGATTTTGATGAAGTTCAGAAAGTTTGAAGCGGTCAATAAGAACGAGGACGCTTCCGACGCAGTTACTTTAGTACGCCGCGCAGGCTCAGTGCTTGGCGCAGGCGCTCTCGCGATACTTGCGGTAGGCGCGGTAGGCGTTTACGCATTCATCGGCGGCAGCAGCATACCTAAGGCGGATAACGTCAAGGGCGCGGCTGCGGTACAGACTGTATCGGCGGCAGACACATCTTCTGCTGAGGAAACGCAGACGAGCGTTTCGCAGGCTGCCGAAACTTGGAAAAAGGCGGGCATAGAGGAGTACGACCTCGTTATCGAAACGGTAAAGGCTACCGAGACCGCTAAGAGCAAGACCACTACCAAGTCGGCAAAGGTCGCTGAAAAGACGGCTAAGACAACCGAAAAGACATCGGCAAAGACCGAGGCAGTTACCACTGCGGCTACTACCGCCGCTACCGAGCAGGTAACTACCGAGGCTGAGAAGCAGGAAGCACCCGCGGCTGAGGAAGTAAAGCCCTGCGCGGCTGTTACCATGTACACCAACGACAAGGTGAATATGCGTAAAGGGCCTACGCTTGACGATGATATAATCACCATTCTTGCTAAGGACAGCGAGATCACCGTTACCGGCTATACCTCAGATTGGTACAGAATAAAGGCTGACGGCAAGACCGGCTACTGCATGAAGAGATACGCTACCGAAAGCAAGCCCGAAACGCCCGCCGCCGACGTTATCTCGTACACCGACGATGAGTTCGATATGCTCTGCTATGTGCTTCAGGGCGAGGTCGGCGACTGCTCGGAAGAGAGCAAGATAGCTGTAGCGAACGTTATCATCAACCGTGTAAAGTCGAGCGCTTTCCCCGACAGCATCTCGGGCGTGCTCACTCAGGCAGACCAGTTTACGGCTGTTTATAATTACTACAACGGATATAATACGCCTTCCGAAAACACCATAGAGTGCGCAAGACGCGCCCTCGGCGGAGAGGATAATTCCAACGGCGCTATCTACTACTACGCACCGCAGTACTGCAGCGGCTCTACCGCGGCGTGGTTTGAAACTCTTACCTTCTGCCTCGAGGTGGACGGTCAGAGATACTTCAAGTAAGTGCCCCGCCTTGTTGGAGTTGCATACTTCGATTTGGCAGGATTTGTGAAGAATAACGAAAAGTCAGGGCAGAAAGTTTTTTACCTTGACTTTTTGGCATTTTATGATATAATTAAAACAGCGGCTGAAAATAGCAATATTTGCGCCGCCAGACCAGATGAGGATAAAATATGAAGGTCATTGCGAAAAGAATAACGGCGCAGATAAGCTCGTTTGTGATCGGCGCAGGCGCTATCGCAGGGTACGGCGCTTTTGTTTTTACACAAAATACTCCGAATATCACTCATGCCGCGCCCGTTTACGCGCAGGAAACTGCGGCGGCGCAGGCTTCTCCACAGGGCGTGCAGAGGCTGGTATCAGCCGTCGAGTACGCGGAAAATATGTCGGCGCGCACCGTTACGGCGCTCCAGCTGCCCAAAGCCAGCAAGTATAAAAAGGCAAAGCTAGAAGATTACAGGATGCTGCTAAAGGTCGATAAGAAAAAGTCGCAGGCGGAAAAGGGCGCGGAAAATAAATTTGACGCAGTTTACGAACTTGACACCACGACTATCTACGACCCGCACCCCGACGCGCTGAATTTCACCGACACGCGCAGTGTAAAGGATGAATACTATACAGTAGATGACATCATCTCGGGCAATCAGGTAACGCTCAATGCGCACGAACTGCTTTGTCAGGCAGTTTACAGTGAGATAGGCAGCGACTGGGACGAGAACGCTATAAAGGCGCAGGTGGTAGCGGCGTATTCGTATCTGCGGTTCAATGACTCTATCGACAGAGTGCCTACCGTCGGTCTGAAACAGAATTATCCGGAAAAAATAGAAAAGTGCGTTTCGGCAGTAGAGGGGCAGGCTGTTTATTACGACGGCGATATAATAAACGCTGTGTATTCGGCTTCAACGGCCGGCTATTCAATCGAAAGCGAGCGCATATGGGAAGTATACTACCCCTATCTGCGGGCAGTATTGAGCGAATATGACAACGAAGACCCGAATTACGGGCTGGAATATAAATTTACGGAAGACGAAGTGCGCTCTATCTTGCAGGACAAGCTTGAGCTGACGCTTTCAGACAATGTGAAAAACTGGTTCTCGATGGAGGACATTTACAGCGGGAAGTACATAGGCTACGTCAATATCGACGGGCAAAAGACCATCACGGCGCGCACGATGCAGGAGATTTTCGACCTCAAATCGCAGGCATTCACCGTGAGCTATGACAACGGCGAATTTTTGTTCAAATCGTTCGGATGGGGCCACGGCGTAGGAATGTCGCAGTGGGGGGCTTGCTTGTACGCGAAGCACGGCTGGACTTACGACCAGATATTGCGGCACTACTACCTCAACACCTCGCTGGCGCTTTCAGACGAGAACGCTAAGGCGGTGCAAAGGGGCATACCCGCCGACACGCCCGAGCCTGAGCAGAGCACCGAAAGCAGCGCGGAACAAGCGCCCGAGGAGAACTCTTCGCAGCCGTAAAGATCGAAAGGGAGATATATATGGCATTTATAGATGAGATCGGCAGAAAAATATCAAACGGCGCAAATAAGGTGTCCGCGCAGACTAAGAAAATGACTGAAACTGCCAGGATAAACGGCGAGATCTCGGCAAACAGCGCGGAGATCGACAAACTGATGAAAAATCTTGGACTTTATGTAAAATCACGCCTTATTAACGAGATAAAAGACCCCGAAGCGCTGAAGATAGCCGCGCAGATCGACGCTTACATAGCGCGCAACGAGCAGCTTGCCGCGGAGCTGCAAGCGGTTAAGGGCATTCGCCACTGCGTGAACTGCGGTATGGAACTGCCGCAAAACTCGATTTTCTGCCCGAACTGCGGCACTCGCAACGACCCCGCGCAGCAGAATTTCCAGCAGGCGTATCAGCAGCCGAACCCGCAGTATCAGAATGTGCAGAGCGAACAGCCTCAGCCGCAGCCTGTTCCCAATGCGGAGCAGGACATGAGCGCTTTCGCACGTCCGCAGACGGAAAGCGCGCCGCAGGAGGAGATACGCACGGGTGTTTTCTGCACGAATTGCGGATTCCACGACATGAGCGGCTCGGATTTTTGTCCAAGCTGCGGCAAGAAATTGGAAAGATAATTACGCGGACTGCTCAAAAGGCAGTCCCTTTTTTTGGAGGATAGAATGTCTGTAAACATATGGAATATGCTTGACGGCAGACGCGTGGTGCTGGCTTCCGCTTCGCCACGCCGCCGCGAGCTGATGAAGCTGCTGACCGATGAATTTGAGATCATGCCCGCCGACATCGACGAGAGCGCGCAGGGCTGCGGCGCGTTTGAAGCCGCCGAGATGATAGCGCGGCGCAAATGTATGTGTATAGCTGAAAAGCTTGACAGCGATGTTATCGTCATCGGCTGCGATACAGTGGTGATAAGCCCCGAGGGCGAGTTGATGGGCAAGCCGCGCGACGAAGCCGACGCGCTGAGAATGCTGAAAAGTCTGCAAGGCGCGCAAAGCTGGGTGTGCAGCGGAGTGTGCGTAAGTTTTGCTGGCAAGGTCAAAAGCTTTACAGAGAAAACAGCGGTGACTTTTTATCCTGCCGACGATGAGCAGCTTAGCGCGTACATCGCGACGGGCGAGCCGATGGATAAGGCGGGCGCTTACGGCATACAGGGGCTTGGCGGACTACTGATCGAGAATATCGCGGGCGACTATAACAACGTCGTGGGTCTGCCGATGGCGCGGCTTGCGCGGGCTATCGCCGAGCTTTTGGAGGTCTGAAAATGCAGCTTTCTAAAAGGGACTGGCTGCGGCTGGTGTGCGCGTTCGGCGCTTCAAACAGCAAAATGTGGCGGTTCATCGACCCCGATTACCCCGCCGAGAGTTTTGAAATGCTGTCAAGTGATTCGGCTTTGCAGAATGAGCCGCACGTTCGAGCGTTCAAAAGAGTGACAAGCAATCAGCTTGACATGATATTGGAGTGCTGCGAGCGGCATAATATTTCGGTGGTCACGCTTTCGGACGATGATTACCCCGAACGTCTGCGCGAGATCGACGACCCGCCCGCACTGCTGTTCGTGCTGGGCGATGTCAGCGTGCTGAACGATACGCCTACGGCGGCGGTGGTCGGCGCGCGCGACTGCTGCGAATATTCGGCAAAGGCGGCGGGTTGGTTTTCGTCCGAACTGGCGGCGCGCGGAGTGTGCGTGGTCAGCGGATTTGCGAGGGGCATCGACACGGCGGCGCACGAGGGCGCGCTTGCGGTAGAGGGCAGCACTGTCGCGGTGCTGGGCTGCGGAATCTTGCACGATTACCCGCGCGGGACTATGCGGCGCAAGGCTGAGATAGCGCGGCGGGGAGCGGTAATTTCGGAGTACCTGCCGACCTCCTCACCGCTGGCGGAGAATTTCAAGGTGCGCAACCGTTTGATAACGGGTCTGGCGGACTGCGTTCTGGTCGCGGAGGCGGGCGAGCGGAGCGGTTCGCTAAACAGCGCTGGGCACGCCGCAGATCAGGGCAAAGAGCTTTTCGTACTGCCGCCGCACGACATTTTCAGCCCATCTTTTAAAGGTCAAACGGCGCTGCTGGAGGACGGCGCGCAGCTCGCGCTTTCGCCGAACGATATGCTGAGGTATCTGCGGAGAAACTATTCAATATGAGCAAATGTGTGAACAAAAGGTTAATTTTACGATATATTTATAAT
>DBEZOM010000067.1:0-11089 GCA_048252855.1 Ruminococcus sp. | reverse complement strand
CGCAGCTTTTCATTCTCCGCTCGCCTACGGCTCTCTCCAAATGAAAAGCTGCAATTAGTTACTTAACATTATTTTTTTGAGAAGATGTGTCACCTATCATTGACAACTGAACAGATGAAATTCATAAAATCGTCGCAATTGTATTGACTTTTCCTCGGTGATGTGGTATAATGTTAATCAATAAATTAGCCGATAATTTGGTGAAAAGTAACAGATTGATACTAACATCAAATACGGAAATTTACGAAAACTATTCAGCCGTTTTGCAAAAGCAGGACGGCTCTTATTTTTGAAACAGTTTTTATTCACCAGAATTATGATTAACTCTGCTATCTTGATGATTGAAAGGGTATATGAAAACAAAAAGAGTGCCAGTCTCCGTTATAATGGAGATTGACACTTTTTTTGATTTTATTGGATTTTTATCGGAATAAGGTCATTTTGGGAAACTGCCCATTGTTAATGCTTATGAATCACATGATTTGCGGCAAAAATAAGCCTTTCCGTACATTTTTGCACCTAAGAAATTTGACATTTTGCGAAAACTGTGATAAAATAAAGGGAACTGAAAATACGATCCCGAAAGGATAAAAAATATATGTCCGATGTAAATTTTGAGCACTACAAAGTGTTTTTTTACGTTGCAAAATTCAATAACATAACCTCCGCCGCCCACGCGCTGTACCTCTCGCAGCCGAGCGTCAGCCGCTGCATCGCAAATTTGGAAGAAGAGCTGGGCTGCAAGCTTTTCACCCGCTCGAAAAAGGGCGTAGAGCTAACGGCAGAGGGTCAGCAGCTTTACAAGCACGTCAAGATAGCCTGCAAGCATTTCTTCTCCGCCGAGGAGGAGCTTTCGCTGATGCAGAAAGAGACTTCGGGCGTGCTGCGCCTGGCGGTGAGCGACGCGGCTTTTCAGCAGCGCATAATCTCGCGCATAAGCGCTTTCCACTCGCTATACCCCTCGGTGCATTTGAAGATAGACAATATGTCCACCCCCGAAACGATAGAGGCGGTGCACACGAACGTGGTAGATATGGCGGTAGTCACCACGCCTTTCACCTCGCCATACGAGCTAAATGTCACCGAGCTTTGCAAATTGCAGGATATTGCGGTAGCGGGCAGCGAATTCAGCTATCTGAAAGACCGCGAGCTATCCCTTGCCGAGCTGAACAAATACTCGCTGATAACGCTGGAAGAGGGCAGCACAACGCGCCACTTTTTCAACAAGCTTTTCCGCCAGCACGGAATAATGATGAATCCCGACATAGAGCTTGCCTCGATAAGTCAGGTGCTTCCGCTGGTGCGCAGCAGCCTTGGCATAGGCTTCGTGCCGCAGCGCATTGCCGAGGAGGACATACGCGCGGGCAAGATCTTCCGCATAAAGATAAAAGAAGAGATACCGCCGCGCAGCATAAGCCTCATCACCGACGACGAGTACGAGACGAACGACCTAATGACGGCATTCACGGGCGTTATCACAAACCCCGATATACAGCCGCCGCTGAATATGTGACCTATCCCCTGCCGACCGGTTGACCGATCGACCACTCAACCAAAAATACCCAAAAAGGAGCCTGCTACCCGCCCGTTGCGGTGTTAGCAGACTCCTTTGTCTTTTATATGGTATTCAAAGTTTAGGTTGACCGTTCAACCGGTCGACCGGTCGGCAGAGGTCGTAAATGCCTTAATTATCGTTGTACATAAGCGTGGTAGCCATGCCGTTTATCAGACCTACCACCGCGCCGCTCACTGCAAAATATATCACCGCGGGTATCTTCGTTATCCATACGATAAGCCCGAATATCACGATGAAGCCCATAGCCCCGCCTATCTGCACCGCGTAACGGTGGTTTTTCAGAAACGGCAGCTTTTCGGCAAGCTTCGCTGTGCGCGTGCCTTTGCGGTCTGCAATGCGGTAGATGAGCTGTACCAGCGCCATCGGAACTGCTATGCAGAGCGCTATTATCAATAATTTTCCCATTGAAATGACCTCTTTTGAATATCTAATTAAAGCACTCTTACCTTTATAACGCCATCAATAGCTTCGATAGCCGCGGCGTCTACCTTGCCCGTGATGTCGAGCATGGTGTAAGCGTACTCTTTCTTCGACTTGTTTACCAGATTTTCGATGTTAGCGCCGGTAGCCGCGCAAGCGCCCGTTATCTTCGCGATAAGCTCGGGAACGTTGCGGTGCATGATGCAAACCAGCTCGTCGCCCGTCTTTGCAAGCTCTGCGTTCGGGTAATTTACGCTGTTTCTGATAGTGCCTTTTTCGATGTAGTCGATAAGCTCGTGAGCTGCCATTACAGCGCAGTTGTCCTCAGACTCGGGAGTAGATGCGCCGAGGTGCGGCAGAACTATAACGTTCTCCTCGCCCAGTACAACATCGTCGGCAAAGTCGGTAACGTACTTAGCTACCTTGCCCTCGCCGATAGCCTTGATAACTGCCGCGCTGTTGATAAGCTCGCCTCTTGCAAGGTTTATCAGACGAACGCCGTCTTTCATCATAGCTATCTGCTCAGCGTCGATGGTGTTCTTAGTATCGGGGGTGTAAGGAACGTGTATCGAGATGTAGTCGGATATTTTGTAAATATCGTCGATGTCGGTGGTGATAGTTACAGCGGGGTCGAGGTGCAGGGCCGCGTTTACCGAGAGGTAGGGGTCGTAGCCCATTACCTTCATGCCGAGCGCTACCGCAGCGTTCGCGATCTTTCCGCCGATAGCTCCCAGACCGATGATGCCGAGGGTCTTGCCGTAGATCTCGGGGCCTGCGAACTTGCTCTTGCCGCCCTCTACCGTCTTAGGTGCGTCGGGAGTGCCCTTGAGCGAAGCCGCCCATGCAGCAGCCTCAGTTATCTTTCTCGAAGCGAGAAGCAGCGCGCATATAGCAAGCTCCTTTACAGCGTTAGAGTTAGCGCCGGGGGTGTTGAATACTACAATGCCCTCTTCCGCGCATCTGTCTACGGGGATATTGTTTACGCCTGCGCCCGCTCTTGCGATGGCCAGCAGGTTGTCGCCGAACTGCATATCGTGCATCTTAGCCGAGCGAACCATTATAGCGGTGGGGTCGGCGGCGTTGTCGCTTACAGCGTAAGCAGCCTTATCGAAAATATCAGTGCCGCAGGCGGCGATCTTATTCAGAGTTAAAATATCGTACATTGTGAAAAACTTCCTTTCGGTAAGTATATATGATTAAGCGTTCTCAGCCTCAAATTTCTTCATGAACTCTACGAGCTTTTCTACGCCCTCGATAGGCATAGCGTTGTAGATAGAAGCTCTCATGCCGCCTACTGTTCTGTGGCCCTTGAGGTTCTCAAAGCCGGCAGCCTTAGCCTCGGCAACGAATTTCTTATCAAGCTCGGCGTCGCCTGTTACGAAAGGCACGTTCATAAGAGATCTGTCCTCGGGAACTACCGTGCCCTTAAAGAGCTTGCTCTGGTCGAGGAAATCGTAAAGTATCTTAGCCTTTTTCTCGTTATGGGCCTTCATAGCTTCCAGACCGCCCATCTTCTTTATCCACTTGAACACCTTGCCGCAGATGTAGATGCCGTAGCAGGGAGGAGTGTTGTAAAGGCTGTCGGCGTCTGCCTGAGTCTTCCACTTCAGCATGGTGGGAGTTCCGGGAAGAACGTCGTCGGTGATGAGGTCTTCGCGCGCGATAACTATAACTACGCCCGCAGGGCCTACGTTTTTCTGAACGCCGCCGTAGATAACGCCGTACTTGGTAACGTCTACCGGCTCAGAAAGGAAGCAGGAGGAAACGTCGGCTACCAGAGTGTGGCCCTTAGTATTCGGCAGGGTCTTGTACTTAGTGCCGTAGATGGTGTTGTTCTCGCAGATGTAAACGTAGTCTGCGTCCTCGGGAATATCGAGGTCTGAGCAATCGGGGATGTAAGAGAAAGTCTTATCCGCAGAGGAAGCTACCGCTACTGCCTCGCCGTACTTCTGCGCTTCCTGATAAGCTTTCTTAGCCCACTGACCGGTGATTATGTAAGCGGCTTTCTTATTCTTCATAAGGTTCATAGGTACAGCCGCGAACTGCTGCGAAGCGCCGCCCTGCAGGAACATTACCTTATAATTATCGGGGATATTCATAAGCTCGCGAATATCTTTTTCTGCCTCTTTGATAATATCGTCAAAAGCCTTTGAGCGGTGGCTCATCTCCATTACGGACATACCCGTGCCCTTATAATCAAGCATTTCTTCAGCAGCTTCTTTAAGAACTTCTTCGGGCAGCACTGCCGGGCCCGCGCTGAAATTATAAACTCTAGCCATTGCTAAAACCTCCATATGTGTAATATTACATAGTTCATATTTGAACGGTGATACCGCCATTCAAAATATACCTCTTTTATTATCTCACTTTTCAGCCAAAATGTCAAGTAGTTTTTAAAAATTAGGGCGTTTTTTATGACTTTTACTCTCCGAAGCGCCGCAAATCTTGAAAAACCGACTCGTATGTGCTATAATATTAACTGTAAAAAGGGAGCATGAGCATAATATGTTTTACGATAAAAATGAGATGAACGCACAAAAATACCGCCTGCTGAAACAGTTTTTCGGCCACGAAAGCTTTCGCAGCGGTCAGGAAGAGCTGGCGGACAGCATTTTGAGCGGGCGCGACGCGGTAGGCATAATGCCTACGGGCGCGGGAAAATCAGTGTGCTACCAGCTTCCCGCGCTGATGCTGGGCGGCATAACGATAGTTATCAGCCCGCTTATCTCGCTGATGAAAGATCAGGTAAACTCGCTGATACAGTCGGGCGTGGGGTGCGCTTACATAAACAGCTCGCTC
The DNA here is from genome assembly GCA_048252855.1 of Ruminococcus sp. Classification (GTDB taxonomy): domain Bacteria; phylum Bacillota; class Clostridia; order Oscillospirales; family Ruminococcaceae; genus YE71. The sequence goes on along the minus strand of DBEZOM010000067.1, from coordinate 6,294 downwards.
ACCCGCGCGCAGTACGAAACGGCTATGTCGCGGGCGGCGCAGGGGGCTTATAAGATAATATATGCAGCGCCAGAGCGGCTGGATTCGCCCTCGTTCAAAAATTTTGCGCAGAACGCCAATATAAGCCTTATCGCGGTGGACGAAGCGCACTGCGTTTCGCAGTGGGGGCAGGATTTTCGCCCTTCGTATCTGAAAATACGCGAGTTTTACGAAAGCCTGCCGCGCCGCCCCGTAGTAGCGGCATTCACCGCCACCGCGACCGCCGCCGTAAAGCGCGACATAATAAATATGCTGGGTCTGCGCGACCCCTACTCCGTCACCACGGGGTTCGACAGAAAAAATCTATACTTCGCGGTAAGCGAACCGAAGGACAAGCTGGCGGAGACCGAGCGGCTGATACGCGCAGCGGGCGAAGCCTCTGGCATAGTGTATTGCAGTACGCGAAAGAACACCGAGCTGGTCTGCGACTACCTAAACGAACACGGTCTGCCCTGCACACGCTACCACGCGGGACTTTCCGACGAGGAGCGGCGGCGAAATCAGGACGACTTCATCTACGACCGCGTGCGGATAATGGCGGCTACGAACGCTTTCGGCATGGGCATCGACAAATCAAACGTCAGCTTCGTTATACATTATAATATGCCGAAAAATCTCGAGAGCTATTATCAGGAGGCAGGCAGAGCGGGGCGCGACGGCTCTGAGGCTGTCTGCACACTGCTCTTCGCGCGAAAAGACGTGCAGACCTGCCGCTTTTTGATAGAAAATTCGGGCGACAGCGCCGAGCTGGACGACGAGACCGCGCGGCGGCTGAAAGAGCGCGATTACAAGCGGCTGAACGACATGGTGCGCTACTGCACGGGCGCGGACTGCCTGCGGCACTACATACTGAATTACTTCGGCGAGAAATCGGGCACTATGTGCGCGAAATGCTCAAACTGCGCGGCGGGCTTTGAGACCGAGGACGTTACCCTCGCGGCGCAGAAGATACTCTCCTGCGTTTACAGACTGGCTCAGCGGAATTTGCAGATGAACGCGGCGGCGGTCGCGGAGATACTGCGCGGCGCTAAGACCAAGCGCATAAAGCAGTTTAACCTAGATGACCTCTCGACCTACGGCATAGCCGCCGACCTGCCCGCGCTGAAAATACGCGCGATAATCGAGGAACTTTGCGGGCGGGGGTATATGCGGCGCGGCGATTTTGAGTCGCTGATACTTACCAACAAGGCGCGGGGCGTGCTCTTCGAGGGCGAGCATATCACGATGAACTTCAAGCGCTCGACCGCGGGCAGCGAGATCTCGGCAGTATCCCGCCGCGCGGCTACGGAAACGGCGGAGCGCCCCGAGCTTTTCAGCCTGCTGCGTCAGCTTCGCACCAAGCTCGCGGAGGAAGCGGAAGTGCCCGCGTACATCATCTTCTCCGACGCTACCTTGCGCGATATGTGCAGGCGGCTGCCGACCACCGAGGAGGACTTTATGCAAGTCTCGGGCGTGGGCAAGAGCAAGACCGAGCGCTACGGCGCGGCATTCACGGCTGAGATAGCCCGCTGGATGGATGAAAACGGCGTTGACCGCTCGCAAGCCGATACCGACGGCGCGGCGGCAGCCCTCGACCGCCGCAGGAAAAGTCAGAAGCCCTCGGCGAAGTCTAAGGCTTATAGATCGTCAAAATCTACTAAATCGTCCGACGGCGAAAACGCAGTCGCAAAAAGAAGATACTCCTCGCCGAAACCGCTGAGCGAAATTTCCGCCGAGCAGGCGGCGCGGCTGGGGCTATCCCCCGAGCTTGCCGCCCACGCGATAGAGGCTTACCTGCTGCTGGGCGGGTATCTGGAGCGCCGCGGCGGAGAGCTGCGCGTTACCCCGCGCGGAGGGCTGCACGGAATGGCAATGTCTACCAAATGCGAGAGCGGCAGCCGCACCACGGTGATTGAATACAAAGCGGCGGCTCAGCGGCTGATAGACGAGCACATCGACGAAATTTTCAGATAAACAGATAGGGAGCGAGAAATATGGACATTACAAACGAGCATATCGACGGCGGAAAGGCTTTTGACTGGGGCAGAACTTCGGCAGACTACGCGAAGTTTCGCGACATTTACCCCGCCGAATTTTACGAAAAAGTCGCGGCGCTGGGCATAGGCACGGCAGGTCAGCGGGCGCTGGACATCGGCACGGGGACGGGCGTGCTGCCGCGGAATATGTACCGCTACGGCGCGAAATGGCTCGGCACTGATATTTCCGAAAATCAGATAGCGCAGGCGCGCAGGCTCTCGGCGCAGGCGGGCATGGATATAGAATACGCCGTAAGCTCTGCCGAGGGGCTTGACTTCCCCGCCGAAAGCTTCGACGTGATAACCGCCTGCCAGTGCTTTTGGTACTTCGACCACGCGGCTACCGCTCCCCTGCTGGCGCGGCTGCTGAAAAGCGGCGGCAAGCTGGCTTTTCTGGAGATGGAGTGGCTGCCCTACGATGACGAGATAGCGGGGCGCAGCGAAGAGCTTGTGCTGAAATACAGCCCCGAATGGAGCGGCGCGGGCGAGCGCGTGCATAATGTAGAGCTGCCCGCCGAGTACGAGGGCTATTTCCGCACGGCATACAACGAATATTTCCTGCTCGACGTGCCTTTCACGCGCGAGGGCTGGAACGGCAGAATGAAATCCTGCCGCGGCATTGGCGCTTCGCTGCCGCCCGAGCAGATAGCCGCCTGGGAGCGCGAGCACATGGAAATGCTGAATAAATACGCCCCCGAAAGCTTCACGGTAAAGCACTTCGCGGCGATAGCAGTTATGGAAAAGCTTTGATACATAAAAAAGGCGCTCTGCGGAAAAATGCAGAACGCCTTTAATATTGCGCAAATTTATTTAATCGTCAACGTCTATGTCTATGGCGTTGGCTTTGTCCTCGGCATGGGTGTCGCGGTCGTCCCTGCCCCTGCCGCGCTTATAGCGAATGTCTTTTTCAAGCTCCTCGAGGTGCGAATATGCACGGCTCGCCGAGAAGCCGCTGACAAAGCTCACCGCGCCCGCCAGCGCGAGTATCACGCCGACAACGCGCATAAATCCGCCCGCTATAACAGTAGGCGAGATGAGCACGAATATGCCCAGTGCGAGAGTTACCGCCGCCGTTATCATCGGAAGCTGCCAGCCGTCTGCGCCCGCGCGCTTTACGCTGAGCGATGTGCCGAGCTTTGTAAAGCCCGAGCACATGAGGTACAGACCCAGCGCTATCATCACTACCGTTTCCAGCAGGCTCTTGTTTGAGAGCACAACTATGCCCGCTATCAGCAGTATAACTTCGGAAAAGAGCGAGAAAATGCTGCGCTCTTCGCCGCCGCGCACGCGGGAGAAGATGTAGCCCATTATGCCGAATATCGCCCAGGCTATCAGTATAACGCCAAGCGCGGTATTGAGCACATCGGTGATGATATGCGGACGTATTACCAGCGCCACGCCGAGCACTATGCAGGCGAGAGCGCCGAGCGAATAATTTTTCAGCATACTTTTCATTTTGTATCAGTCCTTTTTACGGAAATATTAAAACGTCAAAACGTCAGTCCTCCCAGAGTGCGTCGCCGAAGGAGGAGAGGTAGGCGGTCAGCTGCTCTGCCATCTCGTACTGCTCGGTTATGCGCGGGTGGCCGGGGGTAGCCTTGCCCGTGCGGGTGAACATAAAGTGCGTTATCTTTTCATCGCCAAGCTCGGCGGCTATCTCGTCCACGGCTTTATCCCAGTCGGGCGAGTGCATCAGCACCGTCAGCAACAGCACAAAGCGCGCCTTAGGGTACTTGCCGCGCAGGTCGGTGATTATCGCCTTGTAAGCGGCTTTCCATTTCGCGCGGTAGGCGGGGTCTGTTATATCGAAATCCTCGCCGCCCTCGTTGTGCGGGTCGTTTTGGCCAACGGCGAAGAGCACGACGTGCGGGGTGTACTTTGCGAAATCCCAATCCGTCATGCCGCCCTCAGCTTCGGGGAAATAGCATACCTTATTATAAGCCGTTTCCATGCCGATGTAATTCGGGGCGTGGTAGTAGCCGGTGTTGTCGAATATCGCTATGCCGCCCTGCGCTATGTTGTGAAGCTGCGCGCCGAGGTTGCGGGCAGTTATCATCGAGTATGACTGCCAAGCGTTATCGTAAACGCCCTCGTGGCCCTCGGGGTCGTTTGAAGCGACGCACTGGGTAGCCTCTACCACCGCGCCTGCGGATACGGAATCGCCGTAGCACTCCATTCTGCGCGAGGGCAGCTCGGGCGCTTTAAGAAGCTGCGAACCTGCGGGAAGCTCAAAAGCTTTCAGCTCAAAATAATGGGTAGCGTCCTGCCGCTTGTAGAGGATAACGGTGTGCTCGCCCTGCTCCAAGCCCTCGGCCAGAGTAAGGGTAATGTCCTCCTCGGCGTGCTCGAAAGTTACTTTAGTCTGCCTGCCGTCGATGATAACGCCAAGCTCCATCACGTTGTAAAACTTGTGGTTGCGGATAACGCAGCGCAGCTCAGTGCCGATAAAGCGCACGGTGACGTTTGTGCCCGCGAAAACGAACCGCGGGAAGCCGCCGAAAAGCTCAGTTCTGCCCATATAGGTCAGCGCGGGGTCGGCGGGGGAAATTTTGATATACTCGCTCATATTTTTAGCTCCGTTTCATATTTTACTTTTTATCTATTTTACCAAACGTCGGCACGTTTGTCAAGGTCGATTTTCACATATCTGCAAATTTGCCGACAAAAAGCGGACGATGTTTCCTGCCGAAACGCCGTCCGCATTATTTTCAAAAGTTATTTATCAAGCCTGCTTCTTTACAGCTACGCAATCGTCGGGGTCTTCTTTATCTACGCGCTGAATGTCCGCGCCCAGCTTCTGAAGCTTTTCCACAATGTTCTCGTAGCCGCGCTCGATGAAGTGTGTATCGCCGATCTCGGTAGTGCCCTCGGCGGCAAGTCCAGCGATAACGAGAGCCGCGCCTGCGCGCAGGTCGGGCGCCATAACGGGAGCGCCTTTGAGCTTCTCCACGCCCTGAATTATTACCGCCTTATCGTTTACTACTATATCAGCGCCCATTCTTCTAAGCTCGCTGACATAGCGGAAGCGGTTGTCGAAAATATCGTCCGTCACCACGCTCGCGCCGTGTGCAAGGGTAAGCAGAGTAGAGATCTGCGGCTGCATATCGGTCGGGAAGCCGGGGTGCGGCATTGTTTTTATAGATGTTCTTTTCAGCTCGCCGCAGGGGTATATCCTTACCGCCTCGTCGAACTCCTCAACGCCTACGCCTATCTTGCGCAGCGCCGCTGTGATAGATTCCAAATGCTTAGGGATAACGTTTTTGACCATGATGTCGCTGTGAGTAGCGGCGGCGGCTACCATGAAAGTGCCCGCCTCGATCTGGTCGGGGATGATGGAATACTCTACGCCCTTTAGCTTTTTCACGCCGCGTACTTTAATAGTATCAGTACCCGCGCCCATGATGTCAGCGCCCATAGAGTTCAAGAAATTGGCAACGTCTACAACGTGCGGCTCGCGCGCGGCGTTTTCGATGACGGTGTAGCCGTCCGCCTTTACGGAAGCGAGCATAGCGTTTATAGTAGCGCCAACGCTGTTTATGTCAAAGTAGATAAGGTTTCCGATGAGCGAATCGGCGTTAAGGTGAACTTCGCCGTTTTCTATGGAATCCTCCGCGCCCAGCGCGTGGAAAGCTTTAAGGTGCTGGTCGATGGGGCGGTCGCCTAAATCGCAGCCGCCCGGCAGGGCAACGTGCGCCTCGTGAAATCTGCCGAGCAGAGTACCGAGGAAGTAGGAAGAAGCGCGCATGACTCTCGCCATTTCGTAAGGCACTTTGGGCACAACGATGCCGCTGGTGTCTATACGCACCTTATTTTTATTGAGCAGCTTTATATCCGCGCCCATAGATCTGAGTATCTTCATGCAGAAGGTAATATCGCTGATCTGGGGGCAGTTATCTAAGATACACGGGCCGTCGCTGAGTATAGTAGCGGCAACTATCGCAACAGCCGCGTTTTTAGCGCCGCTGATAGTAACTTCGCCCTCCAGCTTTTTACCACCGTGTATAACATATTTCTCCAAAACGTCACATCCCTTGATTTTTTTGGCGCTGCGGCAGACCCCCTATCGTTCCCCGCTGGGATAGGACAAGTAAGAAGTGCGGGGCGGTCGGCATTTCGCGCCGTGATACAAATTCTAAAAATACAGCATATATTGGTCGGCCCTCTTGAAAAAGCCAAACGCCATTTCAAAGAGCCTGCGAAAAGTTCAAGTAAAATTCAAATACCTTTACTATTCTAACAC
>DBEZOM010000066.1:0-15014 GCA_048252855.1 Ruminococcus sp. | reverse complement strand
GGAGTAAGGTGGTTCTCTTTGAGAATATCCTCAACGTTGTAGCGGTCAAGAAACTCTTTCTTTAAGCCAAAATTCAGCGTTTTAACGTCGCTATTTCCATAGAAGCGCGAGATCTTTTCGCCAAATCCGCCGTCAAGAATGCCGTCCTCAAGCGTGATAACTACCTTGTGGTCGGCTTTCATATTTTCCAAAAGTTCCTCGTCTATGCCGGTGATGAAGCGAGGATTTATCAGCGTCGGCTTCACGCCGATCTTCTGCTCGATCGCCGCCGCGGCCTGCTCACCAAGCTGGTAGAACGAGCCGAGCGCGATCACCGCAACGTCCTTGCCTTGCTGGGTCACCTCGTACTTGTTCAGCTCGCTGTAATTGGTCGGCGCTGGCTTGCCGTCAACGCACACGCTCGGCACGCGAATCGCCACGGGGTGCTCGTTCTGCTCCATCGACCAATCAAGCATGGCAAGATATTCCTGCTTCGTGGTCGGCGCAAGGTAAACGAGATTCGGAATGTTCGAAAGCATAGGAATATCAAATATTCCAAGATGTGTAACGTCGTTCATGCCGTTTACAGTCGCCGCAAATACCGCGATAGTCACAGGGCTGTTGTTGATGCAGACGTCCTGCGAAAGCTGGTCATAAGTTCTCTGTATAAAAGTGCTGTAAACGCCATAAAAAGGCTTTCCACCGTTTGCCGCAATGCCCGAAGCCAGCGCAACAGCGTGCTCCTCGGCAATTCCAACGTCCATAAACTGCTTGCCCGCCTGCTTGCGGACGTCCTCCGTGAAGCCGAAAACGGTCGGGGTCGCCGAGGTTATCGCGCAAACGCTCTTGTCTGCCGCCATTTTCTTTAGCAGGTAATCTTTGGTCAGACTTTCAAAGCTCTCGCCGCTGAAATCGAAAAGGCTCTTGCCGGTTTCCGGGTCAAACGGCATGCACCAGTGCCAATTCTCCTTGTTCTCCTCGGCGGGCTTGTAACCCTTGCCCTTCTGAGTCACGATGTGCACCGCCACGGGGCGCTCGCTGTCCTTCACGCTCTTGAATGCGTCGATAAGCTGCTCGAGGTCGTTGCCGTCTTTCACGAAAACGTAGTCGAGTCCCATTGATTTAAAAATGTTGCATTCCGCCTTGCCGTCGGTATCTCTCAGCAGTTTCAAATTCTTATACATACCGCCGTGATTTTCTGCGATGGACATATCGTTGTCGTTGACTACTACGATCAGATTCGTGTTCATTTCTCCCGCAAAGTCAAGACCCTCCAGCGCTTCGCCGCCCGAAAGCGAACCGTCGCCGATAACTGCTATAACGCTGCCGCTTTCGCCTTTGAGGTCGCGCGCTTTCGCAAGTCCGCAGGCTAGGCTCACCGATGTCGAAGTGTGTCCGACGGTGAAGAAATCGTGCTCGCTCTCCTCTGGATTTGAGTAGCCCGAAATGTCGTCAAAATGCTCCTCATACAGGTATCCGTCCTTTCTGCCGGTCAGCATTTTGTGCGGATACGTCTGGTGCGAAACGTCGTAAACGATCTTGTCGATAGGGGAGTTAAAAACGTAGTGCATCGCGATGGTAGCTTCCACCATGCCGAAGTTCGGGCCAAAATGTCCGCCGTGCTTGCTGAGTCTGAAAAGCAGCGCCTTTCTCATTTCCTCCGCAAGCTTTTTCATCTCACCGATGTTCAATTTCTTAACGTCATCGGGTGAATTTATTTTCTCTAAATACATATTTTCCAGCCTCCAACTTAGTTTAATATTTTAGTCCCAAGATAGCTCGCCTGTTTCAACGGCTCTTTCATATCTTGATATTTTGAAATTCAGCCGCTCCAGCGTCGAGTCTATTTGCGCTTTCTGCTCGATTAGCGCTTCACGCTGGTCAAGCAAAAGTTGCAGCCTCGCGGGGATAGTTTCGTCGCCCTCCTGGTAAAGCCTTACATATTCGATCATCGCTTCGATAGGCAGTCCCGCGCCCCTCATGCAAAGCGCCATTTCCACCCAGCCGAGGTCGCTCTCCTGATAATTTCGTATGCCGCCCGCCGTGCGCGTGACGTGCGGTATCATGCCGACGCGCTCGTAGTAGCGCAGTGTGTCCTGCGAAATTCCGTATTTCTCGCTGACTTCCTTAATGGTCATTCGCTCGCCTCCTTTGATCTCGCTAAAAATATTGTACCACTTGAAGTGTACTCTAAGTCAAGGGTTTCTGCGATATTTTACACTTTTTTAATAATTAAAGACCGCCCGAGCTACCCCGAGCGGTCTTGCTATTTAGTCAATTACGCGGTAGTTCTCCGCCGCATTTTCTTTCGTGGCGTACTCGCTGACGTTCAGCACCTCCACTTTCAGCGGCCGCTGACCCATGTTCACAGCGATGACGTCGCCGACTTTCACGTCGTAAGAAGCGCGCGCAGGCTTGCCGTTTACCTCTATCTTGCCCGCGTCGCAGGCCTCGTTCGCAACGGTTCGCCGCTTGATTATGCGCGTTACTTTCAAATATTTGTCTAATCTCATACTTTTCTCCTTAAAAAATAAGGGCGGCGGAAAATTCTCCCGCTCGCCCGATGCTTTCGCAGCAAATTACTTGTTTACAGCGTCCTTAAGAGCCTGACCTGCCTTGAATACAGGTACGTTCTTAGCCTCGATGAGCTTGGGCTCCTGCGTCTGGGGATTTCTTCCCATTCTCTCAGGATTGTTCTTTACCTTAAAAGTACCAAAGCCTACGAGGGTGATCTTTTCGCCTGCAACGAGTGCGTCGGTGATGGAATCAATTACAGCAGAAAGTGCCTTTTCTGCGTCCTTCTTAGAATATCCGCCTTTTTCAGAGATCGCGTTGATAAGTTCAGCCTTTTTCATTTTTACTATACCTCCATAAATTTTGTATTATCAAGCCGTTTTTGCTTAATTCTTCAAATAAAGTTCTTCAGCGTCCGCGCTTTCGAGCCGCCCGTCTTTTTCCAAAGCTTCAAACTTTTCGGTAAAAGCGTCGCACTTGTGAGCCAAGTCCTCCTCGGCGTCGCCGCCCTCCAGCCTTGCCAGATTAGCGCAAAGCATCAGCAGATCTGCCGTGTTCGGCTCTTCCTTTTCAAGCTCGCCGCGCATAGCCGCCAACAGCTGCGCCTTGCTCTCAAAGTCTACGCCCGCCCGCGAAGCTCTCTTGCCAAGCTTCTGCGCGCGCATCAGCGAGGGGAATACCTTCGGCACGCTTTTGAGCGTATCGGTGTACGTTTCCTGCTTTTTCTCGTCCTTTTTGATGGCGTCCCAGTTGGTAAGTACTTTGTCAACGGTGTCTGCCTGAACGTCGCCGAAAACGTGCGGGTGGCGCAGTATCAGTTTTTTGCATACTTCGTCCGCCACCGCGTCAAGGTCGAAAGCGCCCTTGTCCTTTTCAATATCGGTGTGGAAAATTACCTGCAAAAGCACGTCGCCCAGCTCTTCGCGCATCATTTCCGCCGAGCCGCAGTCGATAGCCTCGAGCACCTCGTAAGTTTCCTCGAGAAAATCGCGGCGTATGCTCTCGTGAGTCTGAACTTTGTCCCAGGGACAGCCTTTTTCACTGCGCAGCAGAGAAACTATCTCAGCCAGATCGTAAACATTGTAGTCCTCTTTTTCGAGCAGTTTGCTTACTCTTTCGTTAAAATTCAAATCATCACTTCCGTTTCTGAGATGTGCGCTTATATTTATTTTACCCTATATTTCGCAGAATTTCAAGGGGTTTGCGAAATTTTTTTTGAAAAAATCCCCTTTATTTGATTTTTCGGAGAAATGCACAATAAACTAAAGGAAATCAAGCAAATTATTGCACCAATTGCGACTGAAATAAGCACTCCGAACCGCTCAAAACGCCCGTCCAGCCGCGGTATCAACGCGTCTTGCGCAAGTTTTGCCGCCGCGGTGCAGAGCAGTGCGGGCAGTATCGGCGTCAGCGCGGCTTTTATCGTCCCCCGCTCGGCGTGTGAAGCTTTTAAAAGTACCGTCAACGCCCACACGCACATCACCGCCTGCGAGATCGCCGTCGAGAGCGCCGCGCCGCTGATGTTCAGCGTGGGGATAGGTATGAGCAGTATGTTCAGCGCGAGTTTCAGCGTCGCTCCCGAAATGCTTATAATCGCCGCAGTGCCCTGCTTTTCGCACGCCTGCAACGCCGTCAGGCATGGCACCGCCACGCCCATGAACGCCGCGCCAATGCTGAGTATCGCGAGGGGCCGCGCCGATACCGAGATCTCAGCCGCCGCTCCGCCGAAAAACAGCCGCAGTATCGGCTCGGCAAGCACGCATATCCCCAGCCCGCCCGGTAGGCTAAGCCCCGCCGAAAGCAGAAGCATCGACCGCAGACATTTCGTCATTCCGCGCTTATCCCGCCGCGCAAACGCCGTGCTGAGCGTCGGCAGGGCGCTCTTGCCAAGCATTGCCGTGAATGTCGGCAAAAGTCCGAATATCATCAGCGCCAGTCCCGAGTACGAGCCGTACACAAATCCCGCACGCTCGTCCGCCGCTATCCCGTATTCGCCGAGATGTTCAAATATCTCAGATCGTTGGCTCATCGCGCGCTCCAGCTGCGGCGAGATGGTAACGAGGTCTGCCGTTGCCGAAAGGGTCGCTACCACCGCCGTCATCGCGACGGGCAGGGTGAACTGCCGCAGTTTTCTGCAAGCTGCCCGAAGTCCCATATCCCGCGGCAGACCCGTGTGCTCAAACTCCCGCGTGCACCGCCTGCTAAGCCCCCGCGTGCGTATAAACACCCATATGCAGGCGGCAAACGAAGCCAGCGAAACGCCTAGTGCAGAAGCCGCGGCGGCGTATGGTGCGGCGGTCATCATAGCCTCGCGCATATCGGCGCAGTAGTGCCCGAAACAGCCGTGGTACGCCTCAAAACTCGCCCGCGCGGCGCTTATCACCTTGTACGGCAAAGCCAGCCCGAAAACCGCCTTGAAGATAGTTTCCGCGATCTCAGAGGAAGCCGTAGGGGTCATGCTGCCGATGCCCTCAGCCCAGCCGCGTTCGACGTTCATCACGGCGGCAGGGAAGAGCGAGAGCGAAACGCCGATGAGCGCCCATTTCGCCTGCGGAACGTGTATCACCCGCGCCGCGAGAATGTGCGCCGAAAGTATCAGCGCTAGGCTCATCGCGATCGAAACGGCGGAGAATATCATCAGGGCGGCGCGCTTTATTTTCAGCGCGTTCGCGTACCGCCCCAACGCCAATTGCTCGGAAACCAGCCTGCTCATAGCGCTAGGCACGCCCGCCGCGGCCGCCGCAAATACCGGCGCAAATATCGCGAAAGCCCCCGAGTAGCAGCTCATACCCGTGCCGCCGAGCATATTCGTCAGCGGCACTTTGTAGATCATTCCGATGAGCTTTGTCACCAGCACCATCGCCATCAGTACAGCCGAGCCTTTTAAAAAGCTTTGTCTTTTCAAAGCGCCATCTCCTTTTCTAAAAAGTTCCTGTCCTGATTATAATATGTACAAGCCGCGAATTTCAGAACTTTTACACGCCGCGCCGCCGCTTTTTGTTGACTTTTTTCGTCATATGTGATATAATGTATCAAAGGCATTCATATATGTCATGTTCAAAAAACAAATATTTATGGGAGGCAACATTATGGACTTTATGGAATTTGTATCCTCGCACATCCCGCAGCTCGGTATCGCGGCGGGCGTAGTCCTGCTGATAATCATTATCGTTTCGGGCTACTGCAAAGCCCCGCCGGACGAAGCGTACATAATCTCGGGTCTGCGCAAAAAGGTGCTGATAGGCAAGGCGGGTATCAAGATACCTTTCTTAGAGCGTCTCGATAAGCTCAGCTTGAAGCTTATTTCGGTAGATGTCAAGACCGCTACCAGCGTGCCGACCGCCGATTATATCAACGTTCGCGTTGACTCGGTGGTAAACGTCAAGATCTCAGATCAGGAAGATAAGCTCGCGCTCGCCGCGCAGAATTTTCTCAACCAAAATTCCGCTTACATTTGCAGCGTTGCGCGCGAGGTTCTCGAGGGCAACGTCCGCGAGATCGTGGGTCAGATGTCGCTGCAGGATATGGTCAACGACCGTAAGAAATTCGCTGAAAAGGTGCAGGATAACGCCGCGCCCGACCTCGCGAATATGGGTCTTGAGATAGTTTCTTTCAACGTTCAGAACCTCACCGACGATCAGGGCTTGATAGAAAACCTCGGTATCGACAACACCACAAAGATACAAAAGACCGCCGCCATCACTAAGGCTGAGGCGGAGCGCGATATTCAGATAGCGCAGGCGCGCGCAAGCAAGGACTCGAACGACGCCCGCGTGCAGGCCGAAACCGAGATCGCGCAGAGAAATAACGAGCTGGCTATCCGCAAGGCGGAACTGAAAAAGCAGTCTGACATCAAGCAGGCCGAGGCTGACGCGGCTTACGATATTCAGCAGCAGGAACAGCGCAAGACTATCGAGGTAACAAGCTCGATGGCTGATATTGCCAAGACCGAGCAGGACGTACTTCTGCACGCCAAGCAGGCTGAGGTTCAGGAGCAGTCGCTCAACGCCGAGGTAAAGAAAAAGGCGGACGCTGAGCGCTATCGCAAGGAGCAGGAAGCGCAGGCGGCGCTTTTCCAGCGCTCGAAGCAGGCGGAAGCCGAGCTGTATGAACAGCAGAAAGACGCCGAAGCGCAGAAAGCCCGCGCCGAAGCGCTGAAATACGCCAAATTGCAGGAAGCCGAGGGTATCCGCGCCGTCGGTGAGGCGGAGGCGAACGCTATCCGCGCGAAGGCTCTCGCTGAGGCTGAGGGTCTGAACAAAAAGGCTGAGGCTATGCAGAAAATGCAGGAAGCCGCGGTGTTGCAGATGTATTTCGACGTTCTGCCGCAGGTCGCGAAAGCCGTTTCCGAACCGCTCGCAAAGGTCGGCAGTATAACGATGTACGGCGAGGGCAACAGCGCCAAGATGATAGAGGACATCACCCGCTCGACCAACCAAGTGTCCTCCGGTATGCTCGAGGGCATCGGCATCGACCTAAAGTCGATGATAAATTCGTTCGTTACCGGCAGGGCTATCGGTCAGGGAATTTCGGCTAATTCGGACGACGCGCCAAAAGGTGACGATTCCGACCACCCCGCCCGGCCCGAAAATAAAGAAAAGCCCACGGATAACGATACTCCGCAGGCTTGATAAAATTCAAATATCCACAAAAAAGACCGTGCGGCGAAAATTGCACGGTCTGATTTTTTACTTTGACGAGCTAACCTCGGGAACAGGCTCGGTGTACTCAACGCGCACCTCTTTCGAGTAGACCTCGGTGTCGCCGTTGTACCAGCTAATGGTAACGTTGCCGCTTCGGTTTATCGAGTAGGTGTTCTTTTCGTCGTTGAATGAAAGCACGTCGGGGTCGCTCGACCTCCTCTGCGGCGCTGAGCCTTTCACGGTGACGTATATCCGCCGCATGGTGCGCGGGTCGCTGCCGCTGAACGTTATGAATGTGCTGCCCTCGCGCTTTCCCGTGATGGTGAATGTGTAAACGCCTCCCTGCTGAGCCTCCAGCCCGTAGACCTCCGCGATGCTGTAATCGTCGCTCGCGACTTCTGGCTTTTCGTCCGCGCCGAGGTTCACCCGCAGCGTCATTTGGTCGCTCTCGGCGGGCGCGAATTTGTACGAGCAAGTGCCGAGTTCCTCCGTATCGTCGTTGATGACGTCGGGCAGATCGGCGGAAAAGTCGGTGATGCCGAGCTGTATCTCAACGGTCTCGGTCGAAAGCTGTATCTCGCTTATCGCCGTGCCGCCGCTATCGTCCGCGCTCTCAGAGCTTTCGTCAGAAGCGCTCTCGCTGACAGCCGCGCCGCCCGCAAAGGTCTTTACCGCGTACCGCGCGCCGAACGCCCCCGCGCCCAGCGCCAGTAGTGCAAAGACGATGAATACCGCCAGCCCCGCGCCGCCCCTTTCGGGCTTTTCCTCGGCAGATGTGTTTTTCATGGCGTTATTTCAGCCTGTTTCCGCAGTTGATGCAGAAGAGCGAGTCGGGCGAAACTTCCGTGCCGCACTTCGGGCAGACGTTCGCCGCGGGTGCGGGCTGATTCAGACGAGTACCGCAGTTCATGCAGAAGCTGTCGCCCTCGCCGCACTCAGTTCCGCATTTCGGACAGCGGTTAGCGGGCGCGGGTTCAGGCTCGGGCTTAGGGTGGTTCAGACGGCTTCCGCAGGCAATGCAGAAAACGTCGCCCTCGGGACAAATCTTGCCGCAGTTCGGGCAGGCAATTCCCGCCGCGCCGACCTCAGCCATCGCGGGTTTAGCGCTCGGCTCAGCACTTATGACAGGCTCAACTTCTTCCGCAGCTTCCTCAGTTTCAACGTCCTCCGCAGGCTCTTCCACCGGCTCGCTTGCAGGCTCTTCCTCGACCTCATCTGCCGCCTCTTCAACGGGTTCAGCAGGCTCGGCGGGCTGTTCGACGGGCGTTTCAACGGTCTGCTCGGTCTGCACGGTCTGCACGATCGGCTCGGCAGGCGCTTCCGCAGGCTTTTCCTCAGCCGCAGGCTTGCCGACTGCGCGCACCTTGACCTTTATAACGCGGGATTTTTCGTTTTCCATATGTATGACCTCCGCTCAAAGCGGCATTTTCGCCGCAAATTTTCCTCCTTTTATTATAGTACAATTTGACGAAGATGTCAATATTGCCGCCGAAATTAGCGCGGAAAATGTGAAAAATTCCGCTGAAAAAGCGCAGATCGTAACCGACCATGCCAAAATGTATCGAATTTTTAGGTCGGGATACTTGCATTTCAACAATAAATATGCTATAATAAAGTGATAAGTGCATTTTTGCACATATGTTTATGGAGGAAGATATATGGATAAGGTTTTTTGTACCAAATGCGGCAGTCAGATGAATGCCGGCAGCAAATTTTGTCCCGTGTGCGGCGCTCCGCAGGAAGACAGCCTGCCCCGCCGCAGTGCCCCGCAGTCTCAGCCTCAGCCGCGCCCCGCGAAGCAGAAGTCTGCTAAGCGTGTGCCCGTGAAAAAGCTGGTGACTTTCACGATAGTGCTGGCGGTGTGCGTTTCCGCCGCGAAGGTCTGCGAGCGCATTTTCGCGACCCCCTACCTCGGCGCGGTATCCGATTACGTCAAGGCGCTCAGTGCGGAGGATTTTGAGGATTTCGCCGAGATCTATAAGTATTCGGCACTTTCGAGCGACGAAGATCTTGATGATTATTTAGACGATCACGATCATTTGGAAGATAGTTTCGATGAATTCTACGACGCTAAAGAGGATAAGTATGGCGAAGATGCTAAATATTCCTACAAATTCAAGTCGGTAAAGCCGCTTCTCAAATCCAAACAGCGCCTTACCGAGGGCAGTCTGACAAACGGCGAGACCGTTGAGGACGGCGTGCTCGTTACCGTAGATCTGAAAGTCAAGGGCGATAAGCGCAGTAAGGATTGCGAAGCGAATTTCGTGGTATACAAGATCGAGGGCGAGTGGTATGTTACCGCGGTCGCCGATGATAAAATGGAGGGCACGCCTAAGGTGCTCGACGTATATTAAGAGGGGAGTGGTGAAAAATGGCTAAGATATTATGCAGAAAATGCGGTACAGTTTCCGACGACAGCCTGGGCAGCTGTCCGAATTGCGGCGAGCCTTTCCCGATGGTAGGCGCTCAGCCCCGCTACGCCCAGCCCGCACCGTCCGCCCGCCCCGTTAAGAAAAAGAAGAGCAAGCTGCTGAATTTCGTGCTGTTCCTGATAGGCTTCGGCGCGGCGCTGGCGGTGCTCGTTCCCGCTGGAATAAAGGCTTACGGCTACCTCACATCGCCCGAATTTTTCTACAATATGGGCGAGTATCAGATGGCTTACGACGCCGCCCCGAAAAAGGAGCGCGACGATCTTATCGAAGCTATGCTCTCAGAGGGCAAGTACGGCAAGGCTTATGACTGCGTGAAAAAAAGCGACAGAGCGGATATTTATCAGGAGTCGAAACTTGCCGAATACAGCAAATACGCTTTTGAAGATCTTTCTGCCGCCACCGGTTTGAGCAAATATGACTGCGAAAGTAATTTCAGAGTGAATGCGATCTATAAAAACTCCGATACAGACCCCGAGATGTATGTAATAGGCATAGGCAAGTATTATAATTCAGATTCAGATGAAGATTTTTTTGATGTTCATACCGGACTTTACGAAACATATTACTTTTTCTACGCTTATGATTACGGCGCGAAAAAACTTACTAAGGCTTCTGCAAATTCGATAGATGAACTTTGCGATGATTACGGTATAATTGTTGACGGGCAGAAGAGTTATAAGGATTTTGCTAACGGTGATTATGTTGGAAAGAGACTTTCATATATTACAGATTATAGTGATTGTGAAATGATGTACTCCAGAGTGCGTCAGCTTTCTTCATCTCATCTCCTCGATGACGCAGAAATTCTCGGCGACGATAAAAGACCCAACAACTGATTAACACAATAAATAACGGCGGCCCGCTGAACGTAACGGGTCGCCGCTTTTTTATGTTTGCAATGCCGTCAGAATATCAGTGCATCAGAGCATCAGAGCATTGCTTTCAGTCTTTCGTCAACTGCTTTGAGGAAGTCCTCGGTGTTTACTTTCTGCTTGTTCTCCAGCTTGGAAAGCAGGTAGAGGTCGCCGGTCATTACGCCGTCCTCAATGGTCTTGATGGTCGCCTTTTCGAGCTTGTCGGCAAATGCCATGAGCTCGGGCAGCTCGTCAAGCTCGCCTCTCTTGCGCAGTGCGCCTGTCCATGCAAAGAGGGTAGCTACCGAGTTGGTAGAGGTCTCTTCGCCCTTGAGGTGCTTGTAGTAGTGGCGCTGTACCGTGCCGTGCGCCGCTTCGTACTCGTAAATGCCGTCGGGCGAAACGAGTACCGAGGTCATCATGGCGAGCGAGCCGTAGGCGGTAGCCACCATGTCGCTCATAACGTCGCCGTCGTAGTTCTTGCAAGCCCAGATGTAGCCGCCGTTCGAGCGGATAACTCTTGCAACAGCGTCGTCGATAAGGGTGTAGAAATATTCGATTCCCGCCGCCGCAAACTTCTCCTTGTACTCTTTCTCAAAGATCTCAGCGAAAACGTCCTTAAAGGTGTGGTCGTACTTCTTCGAGATGGTGTCCTTGGTCGCGAACCAAACGTCCTGCTTGGTGTCGAGCGCGTAGTTGAAGCAGGCTCTTGCGAAGGAAGCTATCGAGTTTTCCTTGTTGTGCAGACCCTGGATGATACCTGCCGAGTCCTTGAAATCGTAGATGGTCTCCTTAGAAACGTTGCCGTCCTTGTCGGTCAGCACCAGCTCTGCCTTAGAGTCCTTGGGGCACTTCATCTCTACGTTCTTGTAAACATCGCCGTAAGCGTGACGCGCGATGGTGATGGGCTTTGTCCATGTCGGAATGTACGGGGTGATTCCCTTTACCAGTATCGGCGCGCGGAAAACTGTTCCGTCGAGCATAGCGCGGATAGTGCCGTTCGGCGACTTCCACATCTGCGAAAGGTTGTACTCGGGCATTCTCGCCGCATTAGGGGTGATGGTAGCGCACTTTACAGCTACGCCGTACTTTTTGGTAGCGTTCGCCGAGTCGATGGTCACCTGGTCTTTGGTCTTTTCGCGGTACTCCAGACCTAGGTCGTAGTACTCGGTCTTCAGGTCAACGTAGGGCAGGATAAGTATATCCTTGATCTCTTTCCAGATAATTCTGGTCATTTCGTCGCCGTCCATTTCAACGAGCGGTGTTTTCATCTGTATCTTTGCCATTGATGATCCTCCTTTTAAAATATATGAAAAAGGGCAAAGCGGCGGAGCAAACCTGCTCCAGCCATGCCTTGCCCCTTTGCAATTTCAGTTTTATATTGATTTTACGCAGGCTTCTATCTCGCGCAGCTCTTTGCTTAGGTCGTCAATGCGGCGCATTATTCAGCCAACGACTCTCTTGTGTAGTCGAGCAGACCGCCCGCGAGGATTATGTCCTTGGTGCGTCCCGTCAGCTCGCAGAGTACGGGTATCTCAGCGCCCGTGGTCTTGTTGACGAGGGTAAGCTCGCTCTTGTCAGCCAGCACGCTTTCCTTTACGTTCTCGATAGCGATCTCGTCGCCCTGACCGATCTTATCGTAGTCGGCCTCATTGACGAATGTCAGCGGAAGTATGCCTGCGTTGATGAGGTTAGCGCGGTGTATTCTCGCAAAGCTCTTTACCAGTACAGCCTTTACGCCGAGGTAAAGTGGCGCGAGCGCCGCGTGCTCTCTCGATGAGCCCTGACCGTAGTTAGAGCCGCCGACGATTATCGACTTGCCCATGTTCTTCGCTCTTCTGGGGAACTCTTCGTCACATACGGTGAAGCAGTGCTGCGAGATCTTCGGTATATTCGAGCGCAGGGGCAGTATCTTAGCGCCTGCGGGCATGATGTGGTCGGTGGTGATGTTGTCGCCGACTTTCAGCGATACCGCGCACTCTATGCTCTCGTCAAGCGGCAAGGTCTCGGGGAAAGGCTTTATGTTCGGGCCTCTGAGTACCTCTACGCTGTCCATTTCCTCTACGGGTGCGGGCGGTACTACCATGTTGTCGTTGATAACGAAGTGCTCGGGCAGCTTGAACTCGGGCATTTCGCCCAGGTAGTCGCGCGGGTCGGTAAGGTAGCCCGTCAGCGCCGATACAGCCGCCATTTCGGGCGATACGAGGTAGATCTGTCCGTCCTTAGTGCCGGAACGTCCCTCAAAGTTTCTGTTGAAGGTTCTCAGCGAAACGCCGCCCGAGTTAGGCGACTGACCCATGCCTATGCAGGGGCCGCAGGCGGATTCGAGTATTCTTGCGCCCGCGTCTATCATGTCTGAGAGAGCGCCGTTCTGCGCGATCATGTTGAGCACTTGCTTCGAGCCGGGGGCGATAGCGAGCGAAACGCTGGGGTCTACCGTCTTGCCCTTCAGAATGTACGCAACTTTCATCATGTCTACGAAAGAAGAGTTGGTGCAAGAGCCGATACATACCTGGTCGATCTTGAGCTTGCCTATCTCCTCGACTGTCTTAACGTTGTCGGGCGAGTGAGGACATGCCGCCTGCGGTACAAGCGCCGAAAGGTCGATGTCGATCTGCTCGTCGTACTCTGCGTCCTCGTCAGCCGCGAGGGGTACCCATACGTCCGCTCTGTCCTGCGCCTTGAGGAACTCGAGGGTAATCTCGTCAGAGGGGAATATAGAGGTAGTAGCGCCCAGCTCAGCGCCCATGTTGGTAATGGTGGCTCTCTCGGGTACAGAAAGGGTCTTTACGCCCTCGCCGCAGTACTCGATGACCTTGCCGACGCCGCCTTTTACGCTCATAACTCTCAGCACCTGCAGGATAACGTCTTTAGCCGATACCCAGGGGGAAAGCTTGCCCGTAAGGTTTACTTTAACTACCTTGGGGCAGGTGATGTAGTAAGCGCCGCCGCCCATAGCTACGGCTACGTCCTGTCCGCCTGCGCCTATCGCTATCATGCCGATACCGCCGCCCGTAGGGGTGTGCGAGTCAGAGCCGATAAGGGTCTTGCCGGGCACGCCGAAACGCTCGAGGTGTACCTGATGGCAGATACCGTTGCCGGGGCGCGAGAAGTAGATTCCGTGCTTCTTGGCAACAGAGCCGATGAAGCGGTGGTCGTCGGCGTTCTCAAAGCCCGACTGGAGGGTGTTGTGGTCGATGTAAGCCACACTGCGCTCAGTCTTTACTCTGGGTATACCGATAGCCTCAAATTCGAGGTAAGCCATAGTGCCCGTAGCGTCCTGCGTAAGGGTCTGGTCGATCTTTATGCCGATCTCTTCGCCCTTGACGTATTCGCCGTCTACAAGGTGCTTTCTTAATATTTTTTCAGTCAGCGTCATGCCCATTAGAAAAAACAGTCCTTTCTGCGAGCGGCGAAAGAATATCCCGCCGTCTTAAATTTATCTATTTAATTATACAACATTCCGCACATTTTGTCAAGCCGCAAGGCTTATCTCATGTTGTTGCTCTTTTCTTTCAGCGCCGAGCCTTCTTCCAGCAAACGGTGAAGCGTTTCGGCGTCGCCCGCGGCTATGCAGTCGCGGTAGTCGGTGAGCGCTTTAATAATGTGGTCTACCTCGGCGGCGAGCGCGGTCTTGTTCATAAGGAAAAGCGTAGTCCACATATCGGCGTTCAGCTTCGCCACGCGGGTGAGGTCTTTAAAGCTGCCCGCCGAGAAGCCAGCCTGCTTGCCGAGCGATGGGCTTTTGATGTAAGCGCTCGATACAACGTGCGCAAGCTGAGAGGTGAAGGCGATTATCTCGTCGTGCTCCTTCGGTGAGGATACCACGCATTTGGCAAATCCCGTGCGGTATGCGAAAGCCGAGATCTCCTTTACCGCGCTCATCTTAGTGTCATCGGTCGGGGTCATGATAAAGCTTGCCTTCTCAAAAAGGTTGTCCAGCGAGTATGAAAAGCCCGAAAATTCGCGGCCCGCCATAGGGTGGCAGCCCAGAAAACGCACGCCAACGTCGCTCAGCGGCTTTTCAACAGCGCTCACTATCGCGCCCTTTACGCCGCAGCAGTCGATGACTATGCCGTCTTTCTTGAAATTTTCGCGGTTGTCCAAAATAAAATCTATAGTTTCGTTCGGGTGCAGAGCCACGATAACGAGGTCGCAGCAGCCCATCTCTTCGGGCTGTATGCTGTAATCTATCGCTTCCTCAGCCATCGCCGCCGAGATCACATCGCGCGAGATGTCGTAGCCGTAGACCGTGTACTCCGTGTTCTTTTTTATAGCCTTGGCGAGCGAGCCGCCGATGAGTCCGAGTCCTGCTATCGCGATCTTCATAATAATCTCCTCCAAATAGTTGCGCCGCGTTTTAACCGTTTTAACTGCTAAAGCGCGCGGCATGAAATTTTGCGCCCTTTTCAGACGCATTATATATAGTATAGCAACTTTTGCGCCGCTTGTCAAGCATAAAAAGTTATAAACAATGCTTTAAACTCCGCTTGTTGAAAAAAGCACCGTTCACGGCACATCTGATTACAAATCGGTTACAAACAGCCCAGAAAATCGTACTTTTCAACACACGTTTTAAAACCCACTTGTCC
>DBEZOM010000065.1:0-5768 GCA_048252855.1 Ruminococcus sp. | reverse complement strand
CACACAAGATAGCGGGAACATATATATGCACCCGCTTTTTGATATGTATTAAAAGATATAGTAACAATATGAAGATATATGTCATAATATATGTCATAGGGCAGAAATATCTGTCAGAAATATGGAGGTACTTGATATGGAAGCATTAGACGCTGCATTTTTCGGGAAGATATACGACCCGAAAGATGAGGACGCGGGCGACTGCGAGGTCACGGCGGGCGTATTTCCTAAGGAAACGCCGATAGCTATGGCATATGTTCCGTTCCAAAAATGGGAGAAACCGTATGACGTTATGACAGCTTTGGCTCGCGGAACGATATTCCCGTCGCTTGATAAGCCATTTATTGGAGAGGAGGCGGTTCGGCGTGCTGCGAAGTGAATTGTCCGAAAAACAGAAGCTGCTACGAAAGGTTCAGGCGGCTAGGTTCGCGCTTATCGAGGCGAATTTGTATCTCGACAGCCACCCGACCTGCCGCGAGGGGCTGAAATATTTTCGTGAAAAACGTGCGGAAGCCGATAAGCTTATAAAAGAATATGAAACTGAATTTGGCCCGCTTACAGCCGCGGCAAGTCCCGCAGAAGACCGCTGGGAGTGGGTAAACACGGCGTTTCCGTGGGAAAGGGGAGAGAGCTGATGTGGCAATATGAAAAAACGCTGGAGTACCCTGTGAACATCAAAAATCCAAACCCCGCGCTCGCGAAGGTCATCATCTCGCAGCTTGGCGGCCCCGACGGCGAAACGGGCGCGGCGATGCGCTATCTTAATCAGCGCTACGCTTCACCATGCAGAGAAGTTCAGGGCATTTTGACGGATATTGGTACGGAAGAGCTTGCACACGCCGAAATGATCTCGGCTATACTTTACCAGCTCACCCGCAATCTGTCTATCAAAGAGATAAAAGACTCGGGTTTTGATACCTATTTCGTCGATCATACCACCGGAATTTACCCGATAGCGGCGTCAGGTGTTGCATATACTGCCGATTATATCCAGTCCACCGGCGACCCGATAGCCGATCTGACCGAAGATCTCGCCGCCGAGCAGAAAGCGCGGCTGAGTTACGACAACATTCTGCGCCTTACCGACGACCCCGACGTTCGCGACCCGATCAAGTTTCTGCGCGAGCGCGAGATCGTGCATTTTCAGCGTTTTGGCGAGGGTCTGAGGTATATTCAAGACCAGCTCGATTCCAAAAACTTCTACGCTTTTAACCCTGCGTTTGATAAATAAGCCTTTTTACAAGCGGACTGCTGTATGTTTGCAACAGCCCGCTTATTTGTACATATATACATAATAGTACGATAAAATGTACACTAAAAACGGTGCAAAAAAATAGCCCGAACTGTTTCCAGTCCGAGCTATTGATGTGCGCTTATTTACTTTGTGCCGAAAATTCTGTCGCCCGCGTCGCCCAGACCGGGAACTATGTACGCGTCCTCGTTGAGCTTTTCATCGAGGTTGCCGACGTAAATGTCGATGTCGGGGTGAGCCTTGCGAAGCGTGTCAAGACCCTCGGGAGCGGCGATTATGCACATGAATTTTATGTTAGTGCAGCCTTTTTCTTTCAGAAAATCCACTGCCTGCACCGCCGAACCACCGGTCGCGAGCATCGGGTCGCAGACGATAACAAGGCGCTCGTTGATGCTTTCGGGCAGCTTGCAGTAGTACTCGTGCGGCTCGTGGGTCACTTCATCGCGGTAAAGTCCGATGTGGCCGACCTTCGCCGAAGGCACGAGCGCCAGCAGACCGCTCACCATGCCCAGACCCGCGCGCAGTATCGGCACGATTGCGAGCTTTTTGCCCGTCAGCATAGGCAGTTTGCGGGTGGTGATTGGCGTTTTGATCTCGACGTCCTTGGTAGGCAGGTCGCGCATCGCCTCGTAGCCCATCAGCATCGCGACTTCCTCAACGAGTATTCTGAACTCGCGCGTGCCGGTCTCTTCCTTGCGCATAAGCGAGATCTTATGCTTTACGAGCGGATGATTGATAATGTTTACTGATCCCATTTTAAATATTCCTTTCTATATATGTATAATATTGTATCATTGTTCTCCTGCAACGTTGCCCTTTTTCGAGAGCAGAATGTTCGCGAGTATGCCGAGTATCAGCGCTGCGGCGACCTCTGTCAGCGTAACTTTGCCGAACGTGAGGGTCAGCCCGCCGATTCCCGCGATGAGGATAACCGAAACGACGAAGAGATTTCTGTTTTCGTCGAGATTGACGTTCTGAATCATTTTCAGACCCGAAACCGCGATGAAGCCGTACAGCGCGATGCACACGCCGCCCATTACGCAGGCGGGGATCGAGTCAACGAAAGCCACCAGCGGGGTGATGAATGCGAAGAGCATACAGCCGATAGCCGCCGCGAATATCGTGATGACCGAGGCGTTGCCCGTTATCGCAACGCAGGCGACCGATTCGCCGTAAGTGGTGTTGGGACAGCCGCCGAAAAGCGCGCCCGCGATAGAGCCAACGCCGTCGCCAAGCAGAGTACGGGTGAGTCCGGGTTCTTCGAGCAGGTCGTGACCGATTATCGAAGAGAGGTTTTTGTGGTCGGCAACGTGCTCGGCAAAAACTACCAGCGCAACAGGCACATACGCCACAAAAATTGTCGCAAAGTAAGATAAATCAAACTCTTTCAGACCTTTCAGACCGCTCACGAATGCGAAGTCGGGCAGGCTGATAAACGTCTTTAGCGAAACGCTGCCGTTTTCAAGCATATAGCTGCTGAAAACGCTGAAATCTACTATCTTTAGAGCGTCGATGTCCGCAGCGTTTCCGATCACGGTGAACACCGCCGCAGTCGCGTAGCCAGCGAGAATTCCTATTATAAAAGGAATAAGGCGCAGTGTTTTCTTGCCGTAGGTCGAGCAGAGCATTACCACCGCGAGGGTTACCATGCCGCAGATGAACGCAACGTAGGGCGAGCCGACGGTTTCGCTCGCGACCGTTTCAATGATCTCGGGCGAGCCGCTATCGGTAGAAACAGCGTACTGCGTAACTTCGCGGGTGACGTCGCCTTTCAGCAGGTCGCCGATAGCGTTTCCCGCGAGCGAAAGACCGATTATCGCGACGGTAGGGCCGATGACAACGGCGGGCATTAGCTTGTTCAGCCAGCCAACGCCGACGAATTTAACGACGATCGCGATGACGACGTAAACAAGTCCCGCGAGCGCCGCGCCGAGGATAAGCCCGAGCATACCGAGCTGCATGGAAACGCCGCCCGCGAAAGCCGCAGCCATAGAGCCGAGGAACGCGAATGACGAGCCGAGGAAAACGGGGCTTTTGCGCTTCGTGAAAAGAATGTACACGATAGTGCCAACGCCCGCGCCAAACATCGCCGCGGCAGGCGTAAGCCCGTTGCCAATGATGAGCGGCACAGCTATTGTAGCCGCGAGGATCGCCAGCATTTGCTGGAGCGCGAAGACGATAAGCTGCCCGATCTTGGGCTTATCGGCAACGTCGAATGTGAGTTTCAAAAAAGACCACCTCATTAAAATTATTCAATTTTCGGCAGTATGCGCTGTTTATGTAAACGCACCAAAATACAGCAAAATCCCGCGTTTTCCGCGCAAAAACCGCCATTTATATTCTAACATACATCGCGCAAAATGTCAAATAAAAAAGGCTCAATGCGCGCCTAGTGGCCGGGCACGCGTTACCGATATTGGCGGACAGATGCTGTACCCTCATAAAACAAAAAGAGCCCGATAAAAATCGGACTCTCGATGGAACAAAGTTCCTGCATATGGCGGAGACGGAGAGATTCGAACTCTCGAGCCTAGTTAAAGGCTAACGCATTTCGAGTGCGCCCCGTTATGACCACTTCGATACGTCTCCATAGAACGTTATATATTATACCATGCAAAAGCGCGTTTGTCAAGGGTTTATGTCAGATTTAACATTTTGTTAAAAAGTAAGCCTGCATAATTAGGTTTGTGTGCAAATGCAACAAATTGTAATTGCGAAATAGCGGGATATATATGCAAATCTACAAAACTAAAAAACTTTGCAGAAAAGTGTTGACAAAGGGGCAAAATAAGTGTATAATATACAAGTCGGTTGACGAGGGAAACCTCAGAAAGCGATACGAAATATGGCGGTATAGCTCAGTTGGCTAGAGCACTTGGTTCATACCCAGGGTGTCACCGGTTCAAATCCAGTTACCGCCACTTGATGGCCCGTTGGTCAAGCGGTTAAGACACCGCCCTTTCACGGCGGAATCATGGGTTCGATTCCCGTACGGGTCATTTAATCAAACGCAGATGATTTTTATATCGTCTGCGTTTTTTTTTGCGTAAGATCATTGCGCATTTGTTGACAACGACTCGGCGGGTGTGGTATAATTAGTGCGAACTAAATTTTGCGATGTTGGGAGATCTGAAAAATGGAGATAAAAACAGTAGCTGTCCTCGGCGCGGGGGCGGTCGGTTCGTACATGATATGGGGGCTTTCGAGCCGCCGCGATGTCAGACTTGGCGTTGTCGCAGAGGGCGAGCGCGCGGAGCGGCTGAAAAACGGCTGTATTATAAATGGTGCGACATACCGTCCCGAAGTTTGGTCGCCGCAGGAGGCGGCGGGCGCTGACCTGCTGATAGTTGCGCTGAAATACGGTGCGCTGACCGCCGCTTTGCCGACCATCAAAACGGTCTGCGGTGAGAATACCACCGTCATGAGCCTTATGAACGGCGTGGACAGTGAGGAGATCATCGCCGCCGAGGTCGGGGCAGACCATGTGCTTCACTCGCTGATAAAGGTCGCCTCGCATAGGGAGGCGAGCGGCTATTGCTTCGACCCCGAGAGCACTATCGGCATAATTTTCGGCGAACTTGCCGCGCCTTTTCAGAGCGAACGCGTGCAGGCGATAGAGCGGCTTTTCGCGGACACGGGTCTGCATTACCGCACGACGGAGCATATCGTGGAAGAGATCTGGAGCAAGTTTCGGCTGAACGTCTGCAACAATCTGCCGCAGGCGGTGCTGGGCGCGGGCGTTGGCTGTTATCGCGACAGCGTGCATATGAAAGCCATCAGCGAAGGTCTTAGGCGCGAACTCGAAGCCATCGCGGCGGCTAAAAATATCGACTAAGCAAGGCGGACGAGTCCTCCACCCGCGGAAGCGCCGTTCCGCCCTCGGCAAGATATTCCACATTGCAGGATCTCGACGCGCACCGCCACACTGAGATAGATATGTTCTCCGGCGCGCTGATACGCATGGGCAGGGAGCTGGGCATACCCACGCCGTACAACGAGTACACATATCACATCATTAAAGCGCTGGAGGAGAAGAACGACGGCAGGTTCGATTACAGCGAGGGCGGCGAGCTGACCTGCTCGAAGTGAATAATTAGGCGGAGGAAAAAATGACAAATTTTGATTGCTGTTTCACTAAGGAAAACAACTGGTTCAGATACCGTGCGGCGGCGATAATCGTAGAGAATGACTGCGTTTTGTTTGCGGGGAATGAATTGGCCGATTACTATTATTCGATCGGCGGCGGGGTTCACATGGGCGAGAGCGCGGAGGACGCGGTCAAAAGAGAGGTGCTTGAAGAAACGGGCGTTGCCTACGAGATAGACCATCTGGCGGTGATACATGAGAATTTTTTTAATGACAACAGCGGTACGCTTGCGGGGCTGGATTGCCACGAGATATGTCTGTATTACGTTATGAAGCCGCGCGGAACGCAGGAGCTTCAAAGCAACAGCACGACATTTGGCGTGAAAGAAAATATGTATTGGCTTCCGATAAAAGATCTGCACAAATACAG
>DBEZOM010000064.1:0-5714 GCA_048252855.1 Ruminococcus sp. | reverse complement strand
GGGATATACCAATGAAGGATATGTTTTGCTTTCAGTGTCAGCAGACTTCGCACAACACGAGCTGCGACGGCAGAGCGGGCGTTTGCGGCAAAAAAGCTGATACAGCCAACCGTCAGGACGAGCTTATAGGCGCGCTTGCCGCTATGGCTAAAGCCGCGGAGAATGGCTGCAGAAATGAAAACACCGATCTGCTTATGCTGAAAGGACTTTTCACAACGATAACTAACGTTAATTTCAATAACGAAACTATCACGGCGCTTACCCGCGAGATAGAAGCCGAAAAAGCGCGGCTCGGCGGAAAAGATATAGCGGCGCTGGATATGCGCGATATATGGGAAGCTAACGAGGATATTCGCTCGCTGAAATCGCTGATACTTTTTGGTATCAAGGGCATGGCGGCATATGCGTATCACGCGCTCGCTCTCGGTATGACTGACAGCGAGGTAAACGACTTTTTCTACAAGGCGCTGCGTGCGATAGCCGATGAGAGCGACCCGCAGAAGCTGCTTGCACTTGTTTTGGAAACGGGCAAGGTCAATCTGAAATGTATGGCACTGCTAGATAAGGCGAACACCTCCGCATACGGCGAACCTATTCCCACAGAAGTACCGCTGACTATTGAAAAAGGGCCGTTTATAGTCGTCAGCGGGCACGATCTGCATGACATGAAACTGCTGCTTGAACAGACCGAGGGCAAGGGCATAAACATTTACACGCATAGCGAAATGCTGCCTGCGCACGGCTATCCCGAGCTGAAAAAGTACCCGCATTTAAAGGGCAATTTCGGAACCGGTTGGCAAAATCAGCAGAGCGAATTTCACAATATCCCCGCGCCGATACTTTTCACTACAAACTGCATCATGCCCGTTCGTCAGAGTTACAGCGACCGCGTTTTCACGACTTCTATTGTTTCATATCCCGAGCTTGTGCACATCGGTGATGATAAGGATTTTACGCCCGTTATTGAGAAAGCGCTGGAGTGCGGCGGGTATTCTGAGGACAAATTCATGACAGGTATGAACGGCGGACACACGGTCACGACCGGATTTGCGCACAGCGCCGTGCTTTCGCATGCTGAAAAGATAATCGAGCTTGTCAAAGCGGGAAAAATAAAGCACTTTTTCCTCATCGGCGGCTGTGACGGTGCTTCGCCCAGCAGAAGCTACTACACTGATTTTGCTAAGCTTACGCCGCCCGACACTATCATACTCACGCTCGCCTGCGGCAAATATCGCATCAACGATCTTGATCTCGGCGACATCGAGGGCATACCGCGCATACTCGACTGCGGACAGTGCAACGACGCTTACAGCGCCATACAGATCGCGCTTGCACTTGCTGACGCGTTTGGCTGTGGTGTGAACGACCTGCCGCTGACGCTGGTGCTTTCGTGGTACGAGCAGAAAGCCGTCTGCATACTGCTGACTCTGCTTTCACTGGGGATAAAAAACATTTATCTCGGGCCGACTATCCCCGCGTTTGTGTCGCCGAATGTTTTGCAGACGTTAGTTGATGAATACAACATCACGCCGATAAGCACGCCCGAAGAAGATCTGAAAAAGATACTTGGATAAAGCAAAGACCGACTGCGCAGTCGGTCTTTTTTTCAGCATATTTTAATATTTACGCTTTTGCCTTGATTTTTCAGCATGGTTTCTATCTCTTTTACTAGCGCGAGTTTGGCGTTTAGGCTCATGCTAAGGTCGGCATTTGAGGTGTTTTCAGCCGTTCCGAAAAAGATATTTACGCTGTCTGAATTCTCGAAAAGCTCGCGGCAAAGCAGTGACGCGCCGTCAGAAGCCTTTGATGTGTCAAAAGTGAAAATATCGTTTGAGAGATAATTTTTGCCAATATCGGCGGTCTCGCGCAGAGTTATGAATCCCTCGGTCACAAGGTCGGCGCCCTTCAATTCTGATATTGCGGGTACTTTTTCTGTGGCAGTGTCCGGCAACGGACGAAGCGGTTTATCAAGATACGCGGCGGCAAGCTTCGAGGTAGTTCCGCCACATATAATGTGACTGCCCTGCTTAGAGAAAAATTCGCCGAGTATTTGTCCGTCTTGCTTGGGGTCATGCGGCGGGCCTATGAGCAGATTTGCAGTGCGGCGAGCGCGCATTTTGCAGACCAGAACAGTAGTATCGTCATCAAGCGAGTGCAAGCTTAGATCTTCCGCCGCCTCGCAAAGTATAGAAGCCGCGCGTTTTGGCGAAAGCCTCGGCGACCACCAGCCCTCGAGGAAAGTTTCAACCTCTTCCCTTTTCCAGCCCGATGAAGCGTTTTTGCCCATGCCCGCGTTGACGATGCCGTCGCTCATCAGCACTATCATATCGCCGTCCTGCAATTCAAAACGGCTTTCGTAGATCTGCTTTTCTGCGTAGAAATGAACGTCTTTTTTGTACTGAACACTCTCGCCGCCGCGCAAGAGAATAGCAGAAGGGTTATCATACTGCACAAGATACGCCGTGTTGCCCTCTATCTGCAAGACCGTAAAAGTCGCGTAGGCGATCTTTCTCTCACTGCACATCGGAAGCGTTGAAGCCACGGTGTAGATGCACTCGTCAAGCGGCAGGTCGCGGGCTATGAGCGTGCTGAGGATTTTCGAGGTGAGGGTTGCGAGGATATTCGCTTTTACGCCGCTGCCCAGCCCATCGGAAAGCACGGCTGTCATTCTATCGCCGTCGCGCAGGACGTAGTAAAAATCGCCGCAAATGCTCTCGCTGTGCTTGATAAGACTGCATTGACCAATATCGGGAAAAAGTATCTCGCTCATCTCTCGTCTCCTCCGCCGTCCTCGCTGTCCATCATTATCGTTTCTTTCAGATTATGCACCGCAGCTTTAGTTTCCGCCGCAGTTTCGCCGAGCAGAGCGGCTATTTCGTGAACGACGTGAAGCTGCTTTTCCACTATCTCGTCAGCCATGTTCGCCGCCTGAACTTTCGCTTTCATGACGTTGTTGTGGCGCTGACGGCTCTGAGTGATATTTTTCATTATGCAGATAACTATGCCCGTCGCCTTATCGAAGCGAAATTCCTGCTCGATGTAGATATTGTACTGCGCGAGATAGCTATGCTTGGTCATTGCCGTTTTTTCGCCCGCTATCATTTCCACAAAGTCGAATTCGTCGAGAATTTCAGACACGGGCATTCCAGCCGCCTGCTGAGGTGTGACGGAGAACATACGGCAAGCCGCCGCATTTATCTGTGAGATATTCAAGTCCATATCAACAGCGATTATAGCGTTCGGCGTTATGCTCAAAATGCTGTCTGAAAGCGTTTCCGCGCGCTCTTTCATCAGCGGCATACACATACTTATCTCTGCTTTTCCCTCGTAGACAGCAAGCGCCTTTTCGCGGCACGAGGAATAGCCGCACATACCGCAGTTGAGTTCGTCAGCAGGGGTAAGCTTGCCCATCTTTTTGAGTATGCCCTGTATCTGCTTTTCGCCGGGAATGCGGCGATGAGCGCTCATGTCGGCAAGTTCGCGGTCTATCGGGTACGGATAGTCGATATTGAAATCGCTGGAATAATCATCGCCCGCCGCTTTTTCGGTGACAAGCCGCGAGGTCAGACCCGACATCTTTTTGCGGCGGAAAGACGGGCCGCCGATACAGCCGCCCTCGCAGGCGTTCATCTCAACAAAACAGCCGCGCAGACCGCCGGAAATGATCTCATCGAGCGCACTGCGGCATTTTTCGATACCGTCTACGAAAAGATACGAACGCCCTGCGGTCTTCTTCATACTGCCGAGAACGCCGCCGCTCATCGGGAATTGGCGGGTAAACATAGCCTTTTCAGCAGTCTGCGACTGCTCGATATTAACGCCTGCTTCGGCAAACCAATCTTCCAGCTCGTCAAAAGTGATGCAGTAGTCAGCGCCTATGCCGTCTGAACATTCCGACTTTTTTGAAATGCACGGGGAGATAAAAACTATCGCCGCTTCGGGGTATTCGCGCCGCAGAAGCTGAGAATGTACCTGCATAGGCGTTTGTATCGGTGAAAGATATTTGAGCGCCAGCGGGTAGTATTTCTCTATGAGCAGGTCAACGGTCGCACAGCAGGAGGATATAACCGGCTCGTCGCCCGCGGAAAGCTCATCCTTTTCATAGCGGGACTTTACGATATATGCGCCCTCCGCAGTTTCACGAACGGCGAAAAAGCCCAGTGTTTTTAGGGCGTTCGACATATCCGCAAGACCACACCCTCCGAAATACGCAGAAAAAGACGGTGCGACCGCCGCGACAAGCTTTTTCTCGGTCATGACAGCTTTTATCTTAGGAATGTCGGAAATATCCTCTTTGGCGTTTTGTGGACAGACCGTGGTGCAGTTGCCACAGAGTATGCAATCCTGCTCGATGATTTTCGCTTGATGGTTTTCAACTTTGATAGATTTTACGGGACAATAGCGCACGCATTTATAGCAATTTTTGCAGTTAGCCGTTTTAAACTGTAATATGCTCATAATATTTCTCCGTTCAAAACAGCGCAGAACTCTTTAGAAAAGCTCTGCGCCGATGATGATTATTCGATTTACTTTCTGCCGTATCAGATAGAAACGATTATCTCTATCTCGCCGAACGTGAACTGTACGGGAATGCAGAAAGCGTCTTTTGTAAGCTCTTCTGAGCCGTCCTTGGTGAACTGCTGCGGGATAAGGCTAAGCTCAACGCCGGACTCGTTCGACTCATTTACAGCATACAGACCGTTGCAGACGTTAAGGAATTCGCCTACGCTGGCGTCGTCAAACTCTGCGTCATTCACATAAGCTTCTTTAGCAAAGCGCTTTGCAAACGCCGAATACTCGTCAGCGCCGGTCGCGATAGCGGTATAAGCGCTGTACTCGCCGCAAATGCGCTGTGAAACTACTCTGGGCGCGGCAACTTTCTTGATAACGTAAGCTTCCAGCGGAGTAAAATCATCACCGATAAAACGAATAAGTCCCTTGAACAAAAGGGTTATGTAATTTGTATAGATCTTAGCATTTTCTGCGGTGCTGAAATGATAGAACTCGTTTACAAGAGAAGCAAGCTTATCACTCTGGTCACCGGAAATATCGTCATCGGAAATGGAATACTTAGACTTATAACCCTTTATCGCCGACTCAAATTCAGAGTTGGAAAGAACGCCAGTGTTTACTAGAGTCTGACCGAGCAGCAGGTAATCGGAAGGCTGTTTCGCGAGAAGCGCGGTAACATCCTCGGGTTTCAGATAGCCGAGATCTACTGCGAGGTCGCCGAAAAGCTTATCTACCGTCTGCTGAGTAAGATTAACGTGTTCTACCTGCTCGGCAGTCATAAGACCATCGTTTATAGCGAGAACGCCAAGGCGCATACGGGTATTTTTCTTTTCGTCGAGAGCCTTTGCGAGCTGCTCTTTAGTTACCTTTCCATCATTGAGCAGATATGCTCCAAAAAACTGTGAAAACATTATTACAGCTCCCCTTTCGCAGCATTTTCAAGAATCTGTTTAACTTGATCGTTAGAGATCGGCTTTTGCAGGAAGTCGCTTGCGCCTGCCTTGATAGCGGACTTGAGATGAGCCTGAGTGCCGACCGAAGAAGCCATGATAACTTTCGCTTCGGGGTCGAACTCTATTATCTGCTCAAGAGCCTCGATACCGGTGATAACAGGCATAACTATATCCATGAAAACGATGTCGGGTTTATTTGCTTTATATTTTTCAACTGCTTCTGCACCGTCAGACGCTTCATAAATGTTC
>DBEZOM010000063.1:0-9551 GCA_048252855.1 Ruminococcus sp. | reverse complement strand
GTACATATATTATACAAAATCGTTCGGAGGTTGTCAATAGGTTTTGCGCCAAAATTTTTATTTTTGGCTGTTTTAACAAATTCGCGGGATGATTTTTCAGCATTTTTGGCTGTCAGAGCGCAAATTTTGGCATTATTTAGCGCGTGAAGCTATAATTTTTACCATTTCGCCCACATTCTTCATACCGCTGACCTCGCCCATTTTGAAGCGTATGCCAAATTCGTCCTCTACCGCGCCGATGAGGTTGATGTGCTCGATGGAGTCCCAATCCTCGATGTCGTCGGCGGTGGTGGCGGCGGTAAGGCTGATGTCCTCGTCAAAAACGTCGCTGAAAACCTCTTCAAGTCTGCTGTAAATTTCCTTTTCGCTCATAATTTTCTTCCTTTCTATCTCAGTTGACATCTATGTATTTGTTCTTATTAACATAATTATCCAGCTTCAATTCCCACACGGTAACGCCGTTCTCGTCGGCGCTGACTGGCGAAAAGCCGAGCGTTTCAGGGTAAAAATCCTTCACCATCTTGTTCTTTGCCGAGGGTATGTACCTGCCGATGAGCCGCGAAATGCCTGCGTTTGCGGCGTTTTTCACCAGCTCGTCGAGCATGGCAAGCTCCATGTCGCGCTTCAGCACGCGGCAGCTCATCAGCCAAAGCGCGATGTTGAGGTCGCTGCCCTGCTTCTCGCCGACGATCACTGAAACTACGCCGTTGTCGCCGAATTTATCCGCCAGCTTGCCGTAAAGCGTAACGCACTCGGGCGACTGAGCTATCTGCTCCATCTCGCTCTGCGTGTAGCGGCGCGTGGTGAGGTTAAATTGATTGCTTTTATTTGTAAGCTGAGTTATCCTCTGGATATACATCGGCTTGAATGGCGCTATCTCGGCGTGCATTTGCAGGCTCGCGAGGTATTCGCCGTAGTCCTCCGTCTGCGCTTGCAGCTGCGCGCGCTGAGCGTTTTGGCGGTACATCTCACTGCGTTTCAGGTCGTCCGCCGAGATGCTCACCGGCTCAAAATAGCCCGCCCCGCTGATCTCGCCGATGTAGCGGTACACCTCGTCCAGCTCGGGAACGGCGGCTTCGGGCACTCCGCGGCGCACCTTTTCGCGCTCGGCGGGGTTGTCGTCAGCAAAAACGATCGCCGAGGGCAGCAGACCTATCCCCTGCACTGTTTCAAGCAGATTGCGGTCTTTCGGCTCCCAGTTCGCCTTTATCACGGCAAAATCGGCGGGTTTCAGCGCGCCCTCGGGGTGCTCCAGACCCGCTATGGCGTTCTCCTCCTCGTTTTTCGAGCAGACGGTGAGCACCACGCCGAGCTTTTTGAGGTCGCCGACGTACTGCTGAAATTCGTAATACGCCTGCGCCGTGCCCGTTTCCTGACCGATGGCTATGCCCTCTACTCCGTCGTCGCCGACTACGCCGCCCCAAAGCGTGTTGTCGAGGTCTAGCGCCAGCAGCTTGCGGTTTTTGCCGTAAATGCTCTTGACGATGAGCGCGAGCTTGTAGCCGATGTTTGGAACAGCCAATCGCGCACACATATATTTGTACATATACCAATAACTGCGGTCGTGCCACTCGTTCAGACCGTACTCCGCGGCGGTGCGTGCGAGGTCTAGCAGGTAAAATCCCTCGTGCGACTGCGCATACTCCGCCAGTTTTAGGTTCATGCGGTTTACAAAATACCCCAGTCCGCGGTAATCCCAGCTATCCATACTGCCCATCAGCGCGTATGGCGGCTGCTCGAAATTGTTCTGTATTATCGGGCAGTGGAAACGCTCCAGCTTCTGCCAAAGCGTTTCAAAGCGCGAATACTGCGCCGCGAATATCTCGTCCGCCTGCTCTTTCGTGAGCGCGGGGTCGCTGCGAAATTGTAAATTCACGGTAGATGTGCATACATATATGAGGTCGGGCTTGAAAGCTTCAAGCTCCTCGTTGCCGAAAACGCCGTCCTCCCAGAACATTGCGTATTCCGACTGGTAAAACTCCGCCTCTATACCAAAATTCAGCAGAAAAAGTTCCGCCGCGGAAACTACGTCGTCGGTGGTAGAGCCGCCCAGCACGGCGATCTTCCTGCGTATGCGGCTGCTGCCGTCGGCGAGCAGAGTGCGTTTAAGGGCGCGGCGCTTTTTGAGTATAAGGCTCGCGTCAAATGGGTATTCCAATTCTTTCAGCATAGCTGTTATCTCCCGTCTATTCGGCTGTCAGTGGGGCAGATTGTCAACTACCACTGCTGACCGCCGTAATCATTGCCGTTGTTCGTGTCGCCGTTGCCGTCGTCACCGTCAGAGCCGCCCTGCGCATCGTCGCCGGGGATATACTCTTCGGGCAGACCGTTTGCGTCGGCGTTGCCGTTAGCGTCCGCGTCGGTATCGGTCGAGGCAGAGCTGTCGGTCTGTATGCGGTCATTGCCGATGGCGTTTATGTGCGACTCAGTATGCGCCGCCGAGAGCGATACCGCGAAAAGCACGTCGGTAGCGCCCACGTCTTGGATGAAGTCTATCGCGTTTAGGTCGAAATATCTGAAATCGCAAACGTATATCTTCGAGAAACTATGGGTGAGGAAAGGCACGAGCGCGTTGCCGAAGCTGTCTTTGAAGATAACCAGCGTTCTGCCGTTGGTGCAGTCGGTATCCAGCTCGGCTATCTCGTCATCTCTGCCCAGTATCGCCGAATAGCAGTTTACGCCCGAAGCGTAGTCGAAGAAGAGCGAAGCGCCCGTCTGCGCGTTTTGGAAAGCGGTGTCGTAATAGGTAACCGTGTAGTTATTGTCGGGCTTGTAGTAGATGAACGTGTCTGGGTTGTTCGCCAGCTCTTCGTCATAATCGCTGTAAGCGTACATCGTGCCGACGAAATCCTCTATCTTGCACTCCTCGTAGGTCTTTAGGTCGGGGAAATCTACCTTCGACTTTTCGGCAAAGACCTTAGCGGCGTAGTAAGCGCCCAGCGGTGCCCAGTGGTGGTCGGTGCGGGAGTAAATATACTCGCTCTTGTGCTCGTCGAGGGTGTTGTACACGTCTACGTTTACTATGCCGTTCAGATTATTGCCGATGTTCTTTATGCAGTCGTGCTGCGAGGTGAACTGGTCGGCGAGGTTCGAGGGCATATAGTAAGCCGCCGAGGTAGGCATATTCATCGTGTACATATTTATCTGATCGGTAAGGTCATCGCGGTACTTGTTTATCGTTTCGGCGTACTTCTTGCCCATATCGAAAGTGCCGTAAAATGCGCTCATAGCGCGCACGTTCTTGCCCTTGCCCGATACTACAACGTTGCCCATCCACTCGCCGTCGTCGAGGTTTTCGGGCACGTCAGCCAGCTTTTCGCTGGTCTTTTTCTTCTTTTTCTTAGCAGTAGTCTGCGTGTTGGAGAAGTCGGTGTTTATCGTTACTTCCTCCGTTTTCTTTGTCTGCGCCTCGTCAAGCTCTTCCTTTACGGCGGGCGCAAGGTCGCCCTTTATCTTTACATCGTGCAGAGTTATGCCGAAAAGCTTCGAGAAATTGGAAGATACAGGCTTTAGTTCCTCTCTTCCCGGCACGGTATCGGTGTACCATTTGGAAATATCAGTAAAATAGCTGCCGTCCAGCAAAGCCTGTACCGTCAGCTTCGGCTTTTCGGCGAGGTTGCGGTTTTCCGACTGGATAAAGCCGCTCTCGCGCTGGCAAACCAGCAGAAAAAATCCCAGCCCGAAGAATATCGCGAAGCATACTATAACGTTCACGATCGCGAACTGCTTGTGCGCTATCTCCTGCTTGCTCATGGTCACGGTCACGGGCGCAGTTTCGGCGGGCGCGGTCTGCGCGGGGGCTTTGCGCTTTTTGCCCGATTTTGTCTGCTTAGCCGATCTGCCGCTGATACCCGCGTCCATAGGCAGGGTGGCGGCGGCCATTGCAGGCACGGCTTTTTCAGCAGCTTTTTTCGGTGCGGATTTTGCAGATTTAGCCGACTGCGTAGATTTAGCCATCTTAGCGGCTTTGAGCTGCGCGGCAAGCTCTGACGAAGCGGCGGGTACGTTCTCCGCGGCGGGTGCGGGCTTTTCAGCGTTTACAGCCTTTTCGGACTTGTCCGACTTGCCCGACTTCGCGCTTTCCGCGCTCTTGTCAGCGTTAACAGCCTTTTCCGACTTGCCCGACTTGCCCGACTTGCCCGATTTTGCAGGTGCGGGCGCGGGCTTTTTGGCGGGCGCGGGCTTCTGCTTCGGCTTCTCGGCAAGCTCTTTCGGAATGGTTATCTTTATCTCCTTGCGCAGGTCGGTCTTGATATTCATGGCTACTCTGCCGCCATCTGCAAGGTTGGGGTTCTTCCATATCTCTTCCAGATTTGGGATAAGCGGCTGCTCGGGCTCTTTCTCGGGAGCTTTAGCGGGCTGCTTTTCGGGCTTTTTAGTCTGCTTGGTCGGCGCTGATTTGGCAGGCTTTGCACCGTTTGCGGGCTTCTTAGCGTTGGCATTGGCATTAGCAGGCGCAGGCTTTTTCTGACCCGACTGACCTGCTTGACCAGCTTGACCCGCTTGACCGGTTTGACCCGCAGGGCGCTTCTTGCCCGCAGGCTTCTGACCCGCAGGACGTTTCTTAGGCGGCTGTTTATGCTGAGCAGGCTTGTTTGCGTCGGCAGACTTTGCAGGCTGAGCAGGTTCAGCAGACTTTGCGGGCTCGGCGGGCTTAGCAGGCTTAGTTTCAGACTTTGCGGGAGCTGGCTCTTTCGGCTTATTTCGGCTGTTGAGCTGAGCAAGCATCTGCTCGAAATCATCGTCCGCGCGGTAATCGCGTATCTTTAGATCAACGTTTTTTACCGAGTCGATTATATATTATTCTGTCATCTTATGGAAATTTTTGGTATCGCTCATAGCGGCGCTCTCCTCTCTTTAAAATCTGAAATACAAAAACGGATTGTTGGTAGAATTAAGCAGCAGCACCGCGCAGAAGAGCAGCAGCACCGCGTTTAGCACGATACCCGCCACCGATACCGCCGCAGATGCGCCCGCACTGCGCTCGGCACGCTTCTTTATCGCGGGGATAACGGGCATGGTGAATAGCACCGCGAACGCGAAGAGGAATATGTACTGCATGAAAAGCGCGTTGGTGATGGCGTTGGTAAAGCCGCTGCCGAATCCCGCGAGCGCCTTGAAAAAGTTGCCGAGGGCGGGCAGGCTCTCGAAATAGAATATGCCGAAGCCCGCGATGATAACGATCTTGGTGTAGATATGCGCGGCGACTTTCGGCATTTTCTTCATGCGCTTCTTGCCGATGAGCGTTTCGATGAAGATGAAAAGTCCGTAGTAAAGTCCCCAGAGAATGAAGTTCCAGCTTGCGCCGTGCCACAGACCCGTGCAGAACCATACGAGGAAAAGTCCGCCATACTTGCGGCGTCTGCCAAATATCGGCACATAGAGCAGGTAGTCGCGGAAAAAGCTGCCGAGCGAGATGTGCCATCTCTGCCAAAACTCGGCTATGCTCTTGCAGATGAACGGGTAGTTGAAGTTTTCGTCGAAATGGAAGCCGAAAATGCGTCCCAAGCCGATGGCGATGTCGGAGTAGCCCGAGAAATCGAAGTAGTACCAAAGGGCAACAAGCGCTGCGCCGTACCATGCGCCGAGCGCGGTGAGGTTTGAGGCGGCAGCGTAGCCGTCGGAGGACTGACCGAGGCAAGCCGTAACGGCGGAGTTGAGATTATTGGCGATGATGACTTTCTTGGATATGCCGATGATAACGCGGCTGAAACCTGCCGAGAGATCCTCCAGTGTGGTGCGGCGGTCGTCGATCTCCTGCGCTATGAGCGAGTAGCGGACTATCGGGCCGGCGACAAGCTGCGGGAACATCGAGATGTAAAGCAGGTATTTTCTGAAACTGCGCTGGGCGGGCGTTTTATCCCACCAGCAGTCGAGGGTGTATGAGATATTCTGGAACGTGAAGAAAGATATGCCGATGGGCATATGAAGCTGCGGCACGGGTATGTTCACGCCGGGGATAAGGTTCAGGTTTTCGGCGATGAAGCCGCTGTACTTGAAAGCGCCGAGCAGCCCGATGTTTATTACGAGCGCGAGCGCCAGCCAAGCCTTGCCCTGCTTAGTATCGCGGTGCTTTTCCAGCAGCCTGCCCGCGGCGTAGTTTATCAGCGAAGAGCCGATGAGCAGCAGCAGATAAAGCTGCTCGCCCCATGCGTAAAACAGCAGCGAGAAAATTATCAGAACATTGTTTTTCATCTGCACCTTCGGCATTATGAAATAAAACGCCAAACATAGGGGCAGAAACAAAAACAGGAACAATTCGTCTGCAAAAACCATAACTATCTCCTCATACTTTCCATTTTATGTATCACAAAACCGCGCAAATGCGGCAAATATCAAACGTTTTCGGAACGCTTCGAGCCATTTTTACAAAAAAAGCATTCGTATATAAGTATATCATTTTTAATAAAATATGTCAAGGGCAGCACCGCATAACTATTGTGTACGAATTGCGCAGTCAGATTTTTCGTCAGAGCGTTCTAAAGCGACGCAGGCTA
Organism: Ruminococcus sp.; assembly: GCA_048252855.1. Lineage (GTDB taxonomy): Bacteria > Bacillota > Clostridia > Oscillospirales > Ruminococcaceae > YE71. The sequence continues at coordinate 3,054 of DBEZOM010000063.1, read as the reverse complement.
ACTCGCGTTAGTCAAGGAGTTTTATGGCGCTATGGCGGAAAATATGCAAGCAAGGCGTGCACAAAGCCGAAGGCGGTAGTTGTGCGGTGCTGCCCTATGCCGTCTAAAGGGAATTTTTTCGGACAGGCAAACGCGCGGAAAATCGTCATGAATCGCCGCCAATTTGCAATTCTAAATAAAATCTAAACAAAATGCTAAAAGTTATAAGTTAGTCAATTATTAACAACGGCTTCATTTTTGTTTGGTATCATAGAATATGAACACTTTACGGATACATTGTGCCTACATGAATATGGGCATTTCAAATCACCTACGGAGGAAATCAAGTGGAACAGCACGGAATCAGCAAGCTGGATCTCAAGCGCCGCAACAGAATGCAGGTGCTTAAAATATTAAAGCAGAGGGGCCCTACCTCTAGGATCGACATAGCGGCAGCGCTGGAGCTTACGCGCGCGGCGGTAACGATAATCACCAACGAAATGATAGATCAGGGCATAATCGCGGAAATTGGCGAGTACAAGCACATCAGCGAAAAAGCCCCCCGCGGCAGAAAGAAAATACTTATCGACATAAACAACCACTACAAATTCGCACTGGGAATGACAGTAGAGGAAAATTTGGTAAGCGTAGGCTTATCCACCCTCTCGGGCGACGTGCTCGATAAGCGCAACCTAAAAATAAACGAACTTACCGATAAAAAGACGATATACACATTTTTTGTAAAATCAATGAACGAGGTGCTCAGCGATAACTGCTTAGACCAAAGCTCGCTGCTGGGCATAGGCTTCGCCATCTACCCCTCGATGTACCAGCGGATAGACATAGCGACTACGGGCGGAAAGCCCGATTTCAGCCGCCTGCAGCGCTTTATGAGCAGCTACACCAGCCTGCCGATGGTTTTCGACAACTCGGTAAAGGGCACGGCTATGGCGAACATCGACTTCCGCAAAAACAGCGGCCCGAACCGCAGGAACATCGCGTTTTTGCAGTACGGCAAGAGCCTGAATTTCGTTTTCACCAACCTGAACGAGCCGATAGTCGCTTACGATAACCGTACAGATTTTGTAAACAAAATGATAATCGACCCGCGCTCGGAGAAAGTTTGCGAATGCGGCAGACGCGGCTGCGTGGAAAACGAGATAGCGCCCGCAGCGGTGCTGAAAAGCATAAAGCGCAACTTCTCGAAAGAGCAGACGCCGTTCCTCTGGCAGGCGGCGAAAGGCGAGCCGAAAGCGATAACGCACGAGCTGATATGCGCGGCATACGGCAAGCGCGACGCGGGAGTAGTGGAGGTCATCGACAGAGCGTTCATGCTGATGGCGGTGCTGATAAACAACCTGTATTTTTCGACGAACCCGCAGAAGATAGTGCTTCACAAGTTCGGATTCAGCGCGCCGCTGGATTTTGAGAAGCTGAAAAAGATGATAGCCGAGGTAGGCGGCGAAGCGGTAGCGGAGAGCGTAACGCTTTCGTGCATCGAGGAGAAGCACCACTTCTTGAGCGGCTGTGCGCTGGCGATACGCGAGCTGTTTTATAATTGCGGCGGATATTCGGCTGACGCTGAGGAAAATTCGCATCATGAATAAAAACAAGGGAAGTTGTCTAACGGACGGCTTCCCTTTTTGTTTTAAAAGTTAGTAATGTTTTCCCTAACAAAGTAAAAGCTCATGTCAATAGAAGCGGTTGCAAGGCGCGTGGAAAATTGGCTTCGCCAAGTTTCCTAGAAGTTGTCTTCGACAACTTCCCACTGAGAGAACCCTTGCAACGTGGCTAAAAATTAAAAAGCGCGGGATGCAACGACGCGCCAGCCGTTGCCGAGGGGGTCGAGGGGGGCGAGAAGCCCCTATCGTCGCCGCCCGCAGGCGGCGAAACCCCCATCCGTAGGGCGCTCCGCATAGGGTGAATTGAAAATCAGACCGGTGGACTGATTTTCAAGAGGGGCATGCCCTGCAAGAGAGGGCTGCCCCTAGTGAGTCGCCCGTAGGCAAACCCCTTCAAGGGCGCACGCCCTTGAACGAACACATGAAAAGCGCAAAACCGGTAAGCAACCGTACAAAGCAATTATTTAGCCATGCTAATCATGCTGAGTGCATAGCTTGGCAAGGGCTGTCGCCCTTGTTTGGGTTTAATGTTTGTTCGCCGCAAAATCGCTTCGCTCTTTGCGGTTTTTACCGACATCAGGAGGACACGCGGTAGGAAATGCGGGGCTGGTTGGGTCTGCGCATTTGATAAGTGGGGTGGCTTTGAAGCGTTCGCCGTTTTTTCGGCAGCCCCGCATTTTGGGGTGTTGGGTTTGTTTGGGGCTATGCTGGGACTGGCTGGGTTTTCTTTGCGACCTCTCCACTTTTCCCAAAGGGCTTCGCCCTCTGGACTCCCACAATGGGGCTTCTCGCCCCCTTGACCCCTCGGCAAAGCTCGCGCGCCTTGCAACCGCTTCTATTGACACGCGCTTATCATTTATTTGGTAAGCGAAACAAAGTGGGAAGTTGGCGCAGCCAACTTCTCGGAAATCGGCGAAGCCGACTTTCCACGCGTCGTTGCATCCCGCGCTTCTTAATTTCACGCTTAACTTTGTTCAAAGCTCCACTTTTATTCCGCGTTCTAAATTTCAACAAACGCTTTTTTTAAACGCTCGAAAATCATAGCTTCTCGCTATCTTATAACCAACATAACTAACTTTTATTTTAGCAGTAGTATTAGTGTAGGTTGAAAACTCCTAAAACTACTCCTCTTGCCCCTCAAACCTTAGCATTTCCCACGGGTTTTGCTCCCTCAACTTCTCAACTATCTTTCATTAGCCTTTCAACTTCATTGTTGATTTTCTCCACCCACTTTTTGGTGTGTTAAAACTGTTGGCTTTTTGTGTGTTGATTGTTGATAAAACCCCGCCTTTTTTGTTGAATCAATCTCTCGGTTTGAAAACTCTATGTTGATTCCGTTGACTTCCCCTTTTCCGACTCTTTTCGTCAATTTTATCTTTCCTTAGCCTTTTCAAGCCTTATCGTGCTTAAATTTTCTCAAATTTCATCAATGTTAAATTGTTGAAAACTCTGT
>DBEZOM010000062.1:0-3291 GCA_048252855.1 Ruminococcus sp. | reverse complement strand
CTGCAACCCCGATACAGAATATTTTATTGAAAGGAAGTAATCATCATGAAAGGCATTACTACTCCCGAAGGCAGACAGACTCTGGAACAGTTTAAGATGGAGGCGGCTAACGAAGTTGGCGTAAACCTCAAGCAGGGCTATAACGGAGATCTTACCGCTCGCGAGGTCGGCTCGGTAGGCGGTCAGATGGTTAAGAAGATGATCGACGCTTATAAGACCGGCAATAAGCAGTAATTTGCTTTCGCCATACGCGGGCAGCTGCGCCCGCGCTACATATTTTTTGTGTAATATCTGTTGACAAACTGTGTATATTGTGATATAATAATTCTGCGGCGCGCACCTCTGGGTTTAGTCTGCCCCGCTCGCCGCTGATTATGTGATTTACTGTAAATATGAATATCGGGAGATCTTTTGATGGATAAGAGTAATCGCGCCGATGTTAAGGTCGTCTGCGTTATCGCAGGGCTGGTCGGCACAGTTATACTGCTTTGTCAGCTTTTTACGCTCGTTACTTGGAAGAGCACTACCGCTACGGTGGACGCCGTCAACCGCATGGGTCATACCCGCCGCGGCGGCGTTGCCGGCTATGAATTGTACTATACATACGAGGTGGACGGGCAAGTCTACTCAAGCGAAAGCACCGTGCTGAACGCTATCTCGCGCGAGGGCGACCGCGTAAGAGTCTTTTATAAGCGCTCAGACGTTGCGCGCTCTACCGCTTTGCAGAGCATTGTGCGCAAGCTTTTCTTTGGCGTCGTGCTTTTTGCGATGGGGCTTACAGTCGTCGCTCCGAACGCTTTCAAACGCACACGCAGACGCAATATTTAAGGCAAAAATAAACGGGAACAGTTTTCGTGAACTGCTCCCGCTTTTTTGTGCGCGAAATTATTCTTCCGACATCTTGCGCAGAAATGCTTTCGTGCGCTCGTTGTTCGGGTTGTCTATAACGTCCGCGGGCGCGCCCTGCTCTACTACTAAGCCGTCCGCCATGAAGATCACTCGGTCTGATACGCTGCGCGCAAAGTCGATCTCGTGCGTTACTATCACCATCGTCATCTTCTCCGCCGCCAGCGCCCTCAGAACTTTCAGTATCTCAGCCGTAAGCTCGGGGTCGAGCGCGGAGGTCGGTTCGTCGAAGAAAAGTATCTCGGGCTTCATGGCAAGCGCGCGCGCTATCGCCACTCGCTGCTGCTGTCCGCCGCTGAGCTGGTAGGGGTAGTAGTCGCCCTTGTCGCCCAGACCCATCTTGTCCAGCAGCGCCGCCGCTTCTGCCATTACCTCCTGCTTGTCGCGCTTCTGAACGTGTATCGGCGCGTCGGTGATGTTCTGCAAAGCCGTGTAGTGCGGGAAGAGGTTGAAGTTCTGGAAAACCAGCCCGAAATACCCTTGTATCCGCCGCAGCTCGGGCTTCGCCGCGTAGCATACCGCTCCGCTCTCGCTCGTTACCGCCGTTTCGCCGCAGTAGGCTATGCTGCCGCCGTCTATCTTTTCCAGCATGGTAAGGCAGCGCAGAAAAGTCGATTTTCCCGAGCCGGAAGGGCCGATTATCGAGATAACTTCGCTTTGCTCGACCTCCATGCTTATGTCTTTCAGTACGCGGAGGTCGCCGAAGCTTTTGCTCAGATTTTTTACCTCCAGCAGAGTTTTTTTGCTTATCTCAGCCATTTGCATAGACCTCCTGTTTTATCTGTAATAATTCAGCTTTTTCTCGATGCGCTCCATCACGAATGCTACCACGAAATTGAATATGTAGTAGAATACGCCCGCGATGAAAAGCGGCATTATGGTAGTCTGCGCGGCGGCTATCTGCTTCGCCAACGTGAACATTTCGGTGAATGATACCGCAAACGCCAGCGAGGTATCCTTTACCAGCGTGATGACCTCGTTCGTTACCGAGGGGATGATGTTCTTTATCATCTGCGGGAAGATTATTTTGACGTTCGTCTGCATACGGGTGTAGCCCAGCACCTCGGCCGCTTCGTACTGTCCGCGCGGTACTGCCTGAATGCCAGAGCGGTATATCTCGGCGAAGTACGCCGCGTAGTTCAGCGTAAAGCCGATTATTACCGCCGCAAAACGGTAGTTGGGCGGGGTGTGTATATGGAAGAGGTAGTAAGGGCCGAAGAATACTACCAGCAATTGCAGCATCAGCGGCGTGCCGCGCGCTATGGATATGTAAAGCTTTATCAGCCAGCGCAGGGGAGCGAATTTCGACATCCTGCCCGCCATTACCAGCAGACCCAGCGGCATCGAAAGGATTATCGTAAGCACGAATATCAGCGCCGAAGCAAGCAGACCGCGCAAAAGCTGCGAGGATATGTTAGCGAATTTTTCGCCGAAGCCGGGCTTCTTGTCTTTCGCGACCGCGCTGTCGCTGACGTTGCCGTTTTCTGTAACTTCGTCGCGCGAAAGGCATACGCTTTCCTCAAGACCCCAGTCCTTAGCTATCTTCTCGAAAGTTCCGTCGTCCAGCATATCGAAAAGGGTGTTCTGCACGGCGTCGCGCAGCTCGGTGTTGCCCAGCAGGAAGCCCACGCCGTACTCCTCGGCGGAGAGGTGCTCGTCAAGCATTTTAAATCCGCCGCCGCGCGAGTTTATCTCGTAGCTTGCAACGCCAATATCCATCGCGATCGCGTCCACCGCGCCCGAATCGAGGTTCATGAAAGCGCTGTTGTAGTCGCCCACCTGCTGCAAGTCTTTGAAGCTGTCGGCAAGCGCAAGGTTCTCCTCGGTAGCGTCCTCGCCCGTGAGCGCCGCCAGCGCCGAGCTGTCAGCCTGCACCGCTACTATCTTGCCCGCAAGGTCGTCAAGCTCGTTTATGCCCGAGTTGTCCTTTACAATAACTACCTGCGAGTTGTCTACATACGGCACGCTCCATGTGTACTTGCCCTCGCGGCCGTTCATCGTGAAGCCGTTCCATAGGCAGTCGATAGTGCCGTTTTTCAGCTCCATGTCTTTCGAGTTCCACTCTATCGGCTGTTTTTTCAGCGTCCAGCCGTTTCTGTCGCAGACCTCCTGCGCGAGGTCTAGGTCGAAGCCGACATATTCGCCGTTGTCGTCCTTGTAGCCGTAGGGCGGGAATTCGGCGTCGAAGCCTACTATAAATTCCTTGTCCTCCAGCGTGTTTGCAGAGGCGCTCATAGTCAGCTCGGCGGGCGATATGTACACCGCCGTCGCCGTCATAACAGCCGCCGCCGCAAAGCTTATCAGCTTTTTCAGTATCAAGTTCAGTACCCTCATTTCGTATTATTTTATCATCATATTATCGTGTTCACACATTCACACATTCAC
>DBEZOM010000061.1:0-8860 GCA_048252855.1 Ruminococcus sp. | reverse complement strand
TCGAGCCTGCATTTAAGGTCTATATATGGGGCGGCAGTAGACTTCGCGACGAGTACGGCAAAAAGTGCGATTACGATAAGGTGGCTGAGAGCTGGGAGCTTTCATGCCATAAGGACGGCGCTTCTACCGTGGCGGACGGCGAGGATAAGGGTCTTACCCTCGCGCAGTATATCGAAAAGCACGGCAAAAAGGTGCTGGGCAGCGACTGCGAAAAGTTTGAGAATTTCCCGATACTTATAAAGCTCATCGACGCTAAGGATAATCTTTCCGTGCAGGTGCACCCCGATAACGAGTACGCTATGCGCGTAGAGGGCGAGTACGGCAAGACCGAGATGTGGTACGTTGTAGACGCAGACCCCGGCGCGACCCTGCTTTACGGCTTTAAGCACGAGATAAGCAAGGACGAATTTGCAAGACGTATAGCCGATAACACCCTGCTGGAAGTTACCAACGCTGTTCCCGTAAAGAAGGGCGATGTTTTCTTTATTCAGGCGGGAACTCTTCACGCTATCGGCAAGGGCATACTCATAGCCGAGATACAGCAGAACTCCAACACCACCTACCGCATTTACGATTACGGCAGAGTAGGCAAAGACGGCAAGCCCAGAGAGCTGCACGTTGAAAAGGCTAAGGACGTTACCAAGCTCGCGCCCGCGCAGCAGTATCCTGATACGCCCGTTGAAAAATTCGAGGGCTACACCAGCAAGCTGCTCGCTTCCTGCGATTATTTCACTACATACGCGCTCGACATCAACGGCAGCGCTAAGCTCAACGCGGACGAAAAATCTTTCAACAGCATTCTTGTGCTCGAGGGCGAGTGCACGGTAGGCGGCGTGAAGGCTGCTAAGGGCGACAGCGTTTTCGTAAGCGCAGGCACGGGAGAATACGCGGTAGAGGGCTGCTGCAAAGCGGTGCTCACCAAAGTTTGATAAAGGGGTATAAACAATGACATATTATATAGGTATAGACCTCGGCGGTACTAACATAAAGGCAGGCGTGGTATCTGAGGAATTTGAGATAGTTTCAAAGGCGACCTGCAAGACAAACCTGCCCCGCCCCGCGGAAGAGATATGCGCGGACATGGCAAAGGTAGCGCTCGAGGCGGTAGAAAAAGCAGGCCTTACCCTCGACGACATCGAGAGCGTGGGCATCGGCACGCCGGGTACTGCAAACTCTGAGAGCGGCGTTATAGAGTATTCCAACAATTTGGGATTTTTAAACTTCCCCGTAGTGAAGCTCATGCGCACTCATATAGATAAGCCCTGCTTCGTGGAAAACGACGCTAACGCTGCGGCTTACGGCGAATTTGTAGCGGGCGCGGCTAAGGGCGCGAACGACGCGGTATGCATCACCCTCGGCACGGGCGTAGGCGGCGGAATAATCATCAACGGCAAGATCTACTCGGGCTTCAATTTCGCGGGCGCTGAGATAGGCCACACCGTGGTAGACCCCAACGGCCCCGAGTGCACCTGCGGCAGAAAAGGCTGCTTCGAGGTATTCTCTTCGGCAACGGGTCTGGTAAGAATGACTAAAGAAGCTATGCTCGCCGACAAGAGCTCGATAATGTGGAAGATGAACGAAGAGGACGGCAAAGTATCTGCCAGAACCGCTTTCAACGCTATGCGCGCGGGCGATAAGGCGGGCAAGGAAGTAGTTGAAAAGTACATCAAGTATCTGGCGCTCGGCATTACGAACACCATCAACATTTTCCAGCCCGACATACTCTGCATAGGCGGAGGCGTTTGCAACGAGGGCGACCCGCTGCTGCTGCCGCTGAAAGAGCTTGTGGCTAAGGAAGTTTACACCAAAAATTCGGCTAAGAACACTGAGATAGTTATAGCTAAGCTCGGCAACGACGCGGGCATAATCGGCGCGGCTTTCTTGGGGCTGAACAAAAACTAAAAGCTATTTATAAGGAGAACAGCAATGGGGTTATTTGATAAAATTTTAAAAGAAGCGGCAAAAGCCATCGACAACGCGATAGTGAACAACGGCGGCTCTACCGCGAACGGCAACAGCTTTGTCGAAGCGGTGGATAAGGCTATGGGCGTAAAGCACGAAGCTACCCACGTTTCAGCGCCATCTTCCGCGCCTGCGAGCACCTCAAACGATCCTTGCACGCCGCCCGATATACTGGCAAGCGGCAGCGAGCCGATAGCGCCTTACAAGACGGTGAAAAACGAGTTTTACGAGCCGATCTCCAGCTTTGAGCTGCCTGAGGATTTCGACGAATTCAGCAGCCACGCCGAGCCTATGATGTGCTATCTCTACAAGTATGATGAAAATGACGACATAGATATAGATCTCAGAAAGCCCTGTATCTGCCTTGACTGCGCCGATTTCATCTATAAGGCGGTAGATAGCTACCTTAGCAGCGGCACGGTGAGCGGACTTTCGCAGTTCCAGCCGATAGACCGCGGACACATACTTTTCAAGGCGAAAAACGTCAACTATTACCGCAAGATCGCGGTTTTCTACGGACTGTATCTCGGCGACAAGTCTGAGAGAAATTACTGGGGACTCTGCATGACTTACTGCCGCGACGCAGTAGGCACGCCGCTCGAGAAAAAGCTGATGGAAATACTCGACCACGCCGCCGAAACTTACAACGAAGAATAAATATTATTCATATATGCAAAAGAGGTAATTTAAAATGTCAGAATGTAAAGAATGTAACTTTTTCTGCGAAGGCTCGGACAAAGCTCCGCAGCGCTCGCTCTTCAACGCACTGGGCATGACCGAAGAGGAAATGAGAAGACCGCTGGTAGGTATAGTTTCCTCGTATAACGAGATCGTGCCGGGCCATATGAACATCGACAAGATAGTAGAGGCTGTAAAGCTGGGAGTAGCTATGAACGGCGGTACGCCCGTAGTTTTCCCTGCGATAGCCGTTTGCGACGGTATAGCTATGGGTCATCAGGGCATGAAATACTCGCTCGTTACCCGCGACCTTATCGCCGACAGCACCGAGTGCATGGCGCTCGCTCATCATTTCGACGCGCTGGTAATGGTGCCCAACTGCGATAAGAACGTACCCGGTCTGCTCATGGCGGCGGCAAGAGTAAACGTACCGACGATCTTCGTTTCGGGCGGCCCTATGCTCGCAGGCCATGTTCAGGGCAAAAAGACCTCGCTTTCAAGTATGTTTGAGGCGGTAGGCTCTTTCGCGGCAGGCAAGCTCGACCAGGAAGGCCTTGACGAATTTGAGAACAAGGCTTGCCCGACTTGCGGAAGCTGCTCGGGTATGTACACCGCAAACTCTATGAACTGCCTTACCGAGGTACTGGGCATGGGTCTGCGCGGAAACGGCACTATACCCGCCGTTTACTCCGAGAGAATAAAGCTCGCTAAGAAAGCGGGTATGCAGGTAATGGAGCTTTACAGAAAGAATATCCGCCCGCGCGACATCATGACCGAAAAGGCTTTTATGAACGCTCTTACGGTAGATATGGCTCTCGGCTGCTCCACCAACTCTATGCTCCACCTGCCCGCCATCGCGCACGAGTGCGGCATAGACCTCAATCTTGACGAAGCGAACCACATCTCCGCTAAGACCCCGAACCTCTGCCACCTCGCACCCGCAGGAAAGACCTATATGGAAGACCTTAACGAAGCGGGCGGCGTGTACGCGGTAATGAAAGAGCTGACCAAGAAAGACCTGCTCAATACCGATATAATCACTTGCACGGGCAAGACGGTAGGCGAAAACATCGCGCCCGCCGTAAACAAGAACCCCGAGATAATCAGACCTATCGACAATCCGTATTCTGTAACGGGCGGCATCGCGGTACTGAGGGGCAACCTTGCGCCCGACAGCTGCGTAGTAAAGAGAAGCGCAGTAGCTCCCGAAATGCTCATTCACGAAGGCCCTGCTAAGTGCTTTGACTGCGAAGAAGACGCCATCGACGCTATAAAGGGCGGCAAGATCACCGAGGGCGACGTAGTAGTTATCCGCTACGAAGGCCCTAAGGGCGGCCCCGGAATGAGAGAGATGCTCAACCCGACCTCTGCTATAATGGGCATGGGTCTCGGCTCGTCGGTAGCGCTCATCACCGACGGACGTTTCAGCGGCGCTACCCGCGGCGCGGCTATCGGCCACGTTTCCCCCGAAGCGGCGGTAGGCGGCCCTATCGGCCTTGTTAAGGACGGCGACATCATCTCGATAAACATTCCCGAAAATACTATCAACGTAAAGATAAGCGACGAAGAGCTCGCCGCAAGAAAGGCGCAGTGGCAGCCGAGAGAGCCTAAGATCACTACCGGCTACCTCGCAAGATACGCTTCGCTCGTAACTTCGGGCAACACCGGCGCTATACTCAAAAACAACTAACGCTAACGACATAAAAGGAAGGTCAATCTTATGAAAGCACTAAAGATCATCGGACGCATTTTCCTTACGATATTTTTTATCGTACTCATTTTCTGTATCGTACTCGTAATGACATACACGCTGGGTCAGCCTGACCGCGTGGGCGTTTCGCGCCAGATAATCACAGGCCCGTGGGTAGAGCGTGGCGACGGCGATATGACGTTCACCTTCGATCAGGAGGGCAGATTTACCATCAAAAAGGGCGGCACGCAGCTCGCAGAGGGCTACTTTAAGCTCAACGAGGACGCCAAGAAGATAAAGCTGCTCATGATACCCGGCCACTACACCAAGGAGTTTGAAAAGTATGTAAAGCTCAAGGTATTTGCCGAAGTATCTTTCGACAACCTAGATTTCCCCGAGCCTGAGAACAAGGAAGACGAGATAGACGTAGAAAATCCGCCTACGATAACTTTCCTTATCCGTGCGAACGACGGCAGCGGCGCGCAGACCTATAAGTGCAAGTGCCCCGAAGCCACCATCGACCTCTACGGCTCTGAACACGACCTTACTAAGGACGCATAAATGACGGAGAAATACATGGATCTTATCTTAAAAAACGTACACGCCGCCGACCCGCAGACGGGGCTTGACTGCGTTACAGACATAGCCGTTAAAGACGGCAAGATCGCGAAGATAGGCGATCATGGCGAGTCTGCCGAGCGGGTGATAGACTGCTCGGGGCTTTACGCCGTGCCGGGACTTTTCGATATGCACGTTCATTTCCGCGACCCCGGACTGACCTATAAGGAAGATATTTTCACGGGGGCTGCCGCGGCGAAAGCGGGCGGCGTCACGGGCGTGCTGCTCATGCCGAACTCAAAGCCCGCCTGCGATAATCCCGAAACTGTAAAATATATCCTCGATAAAGGCGCGCAGACGGGTATAAACGTCTACACCTCTGCCTGCATAACCGAGGGCATGAGCGGCGGCGGACTTTGCGATTACGAAGCGCTGAAAAAGGCGGGAGTTTTCGCGATAACCGACGACGGCAGACCCGTTGAGAACGCCGAGCTTATGCGGCAGGCGCTGGAGCTTTCAGTAACTAACGGCATGACTGTCCTCTCGCACTGCGAAGATCTGAAGATCATAAACGGCGGCATAATCAACAAGGGCGAGGTGTCGAAAGCGCTGGGCGTTAAAGGCATGGACAGAGCGAGCGAGGACTACATCACCGCGCGCGAGATAGCGCTGGCGGCTTCCTGTGGCGCGCATATACATATCTGCCATGTTTCTACATACGGCTCGGTGAACATAATACGCGCGGCTAAGCGCGACGGCGTGAACGTCACCTGCGAAACTGCGCCGCACTACTTCACTTACACCGATGAAAAGCTTTATTCGCGCGACGCCGATTACAGAATGTCGCCGCCGCTGCGCACCGAAAAGGACAGAGCGGCGATAGAAGAAGCGCTGCTGGACGGCACTATCGACTGCATTATCACCGACCACGCCCCGCACGCCGCGGAGGAAAAGGCAGACTTTCTCAAAGCGCCGAACGGCGTAGTAGGTCTGGAAACCTCGCTTGCGGCAGCGCTCACGAAGCTTTACCACGGCGGAAAATGCGGTATCGGCAAGATAGTAGAGCTTATGAGCGTCAACCCGCGCAGAGTGCTGGGTCTGCCGCCCGTGAAGATAGAAGAGGGCGCGGAGTGCGAACTTTGCATTTTCGACCCCGAAGCCGAGTGGACGGTAGAGCCTGAAAAGCTGCACTCAAAATCGAAAAACACGGTTTTCAAGGGCGAAACGTTTAAGGGCAGGGCGGTGTACACCATCTGCCGCGGAAAGATAGTTTTTGACCGAAAGGAAGATGAAAATGTCACTTGACAGATTGATAGAAAATATTGTAAAAACGCAGAACCCCTCGGTAGTAGGCTTAGACCCCAAGCTCGAGTACGTTCCGCAGTACATCGTTGAAAAGAAGATAGCTAAGTACGGCGCTAACTGCAAGGCGGCGGCTAAGGCAGTCCTCGAATTCAACAAGGCGATAATCGACGAGATACACGACATCTGCCCTGCGATAAAGCCGCAGGCGGCGTACTACGAAATGTACGGCTATGAGGGCGTAAAGACCCTTTACAAAACTATCCGCTACGCGCAGGAAAAGGGTATGTTCGTAATCACTGACGGCAAGCGCAACGACATCGGCGCTACTATGGAAGCATACGCGGCGGCGCACCTTGGCAGCGTTACCATCGGCGGAGTAGAGGACATTGCCCCCTTCGGCGCAGACGCGCTCACCGTAAACGGCTACCTCGGTACAGACGGCATCTCGCCGCTGATAAAGGTGTGCAACGAAAAGGATACGGGCATTTTCGTGCTGGTAAAGACCTCTAACAAATCCTCGGGCGAGCTTCAGGACTTAAAGCTCGAGTCGGGCAAGACGGTTTACGCGACCATGGGCGATATGTGCGAAAAGTGGGGCGAAGAGCTTCCCGGCAAGTACGGTTACAGCGGAGTAGGCGCGGTAGTTGGCGCTACATATCCCGAGCAGCTTGCTGAGATGAGAGCCGCTCTGCCGCACACATTCTTCCTCGTACCCGGCTACGGCGCTCAGGGCGGCGGAGCTGAGGGTGTATCGAAGGGCTTTGACAAAAACGGTCTGGGCGCTATCGTAAACTCCTCCCGCGGCGTAATGTGCGCTTACAAAAAGGAAGAGAACTGCGATGAGCACGATTTTGCAAAGGCGGCAAGGCGCGAAGTTATCCGCATGAAAGAGGACATAATCTCTTACCTGCCTAAGATAAGCCTTGATATTTAATTGAAACATCACGCAGGCGGGACAACTGCTCCGCCTGTGTTTTTGCATAGTATGCATAGTAATAGACCCCGAAAGGACTGAGAAAATGTACAGACAGGGCAAGTACCCCATAGTCGCGAAAAAGGCGATAGCTAAGGGTATTTTTGACATAACGGTTTACTGTCCGCACATCGCGAAGCTCGCGAAAGCAGGGCAGTTCGCGCAGGTGGCGGCAGAGGGCTACTTCCTCCGCAGACCAATATCCATCTGCGATATAGACAAGGAAAACGGCACGCTGAGAATGGTCTTTGAGGTGCGCGGCAAGGGCACTGAGAAGATAGCCGAGCTGAACGTTGGCTCGCTTATAGATATTATCGCGCCGCTGGGCAACGGCTTTACCGTGCTCGAGGGCAAAAAGGCGGTGTGCGTAGGCGGCGGAATAGGCACGCCCCCAATGCTCGGAATAGCTAAGCAGTACGGCGAAAACGCGCAGGTGATAAGCGGCTTTCGCACGGCGGGCATAGCTATACTGCAAGAGGACTTTAAAGCGGCGGGCTGCGAAACTACTCTTTGCACCGATGACGGCACGGCGGGCATACACGGCTTTGTTACCGAGCCGCTGAAAGCGCGCCTTGAAAGCGACAAGCCCGACATAATCTACGCCTGCGGCCCTGCGCCCATGCTGAAAAACATAGTCGCGCTGGCTAAGGAATACGGCGTGAAGTCGGAAGTTTCGCTGGAGCAGAGAATGGCTTGCGGCGTTGGCGCTTGTCTGGTCTGCGTCTGCAAAACGGTCAAGGACGGCGAGCAGTTTCTTTCGCACGTCTGCAAAGACGGCCCTGTATTTGACGGAGAGGAGGTCGATTTCTCGTGAGCGAACGCTTAAAAGTAAACGTCTGCGGCGTGGAATTTAAAAACCCCGTTATCCCCGCCAGCGGCACATACGGCTACGGCAGAGAGTACGAATGCCTTTACCCCCTCTCGAAACTGGGCGGAATTTCCGTAAAGGGCACTACGCTGAAACCGCGTCAGGGCAACCAAGGCCCGCGCGTAGCGGAGACTCCCGCGGGAATGCTCAACTCGGTAGGTCTGCAAAACGGCGGCGCGGAGAAGTTCCTAAATTACGAGCTGCCGAACCTGCTGACTAAGGACACGCGCATAATAGCGAACATCGCGGGCGCTTCGATAGAGGAATGCGCCGAGCTTGCTTCGCTTATAAACCCCTCGGCTGTGGACATGGTAGAGCTGAACATCAGCTGCCCGAACGTAAAGCAGGGCGGCGCGGCATTCGGCACGGACTGCAACGTAGCGGCGGCGGTAACGGCAGCTGTGAAAAAAGAGCTGCCCGATAAGCCGCTGATGGTGAAACTTTCGCCAAACGTTACCAGCATCACCGACATCGCTAAGGCGGTAGAGGCGGCGGGCGCGGACGCGCTCTCGCTCATCAACACACTGCTGGGTATGCGCATCGACATCAAGACCCGCCGCCCTATACTGAAAAACAACGTCGGCGGACTTTCCGGCCCTGCGGTATTCCCCGTGGCTGTGAGAATGGTTTGGCAGACTGCCAACGCGGTGAAGATACCCGTTGTAGGCATGGGCGGTATATCCACCTGGGAGGACGCGGTAGAGATGATGATGGCGGGCGCTTCCGCAGTGCAGGTAGGCGCGGCGATATTTGCCGACCCCTACGCCCCCGTGAAGATAATCGACGGGCTGGAGAAATACTGCGAGGACAACGGAATTGCCAATAT
>DBEZOM010000060.1:0-4487 GCA_048252855.1 Ruminococcus sp. | reverse complement strand
CTCTTTGTTATCTTAATTATACCACGCCGCGGACGGTTTGTCAAGCGGTGCGATACTATTATAATATATACTATCTAATATCAGATCATCATACTGGCCAGCGCAGTTATCAGCGGCAGAGTTACCATAGAGAATATCGTGGTTATCGCGAAGATCTCGGAACAGCGCTGGGCGTTTTTGTCGAAAAGCAGGGCGAACATCGTGCCCGTCGTGGCGGCGGGGCAGGCGCAGGCTATGCAGACTATGGTCTTCGACATTTCGGGCACGGCGTCGGGCAGGACGCTCATGATAAGGATTATCACTATCGGCAGGAGCACCAGCTTGTAGAGCGTGGTTGTGATTATCTTCCAGTCGCATACTGAGCGCAGCAGGCTGCTCTGAGCCGCCGTCGCGCCCGCTATCAGCATCGCGAGGGGGGTGTTCATATCGGCGATGAACTGGAACGATTCTGAGATAACGTCGCCCGCGACGGGTATGCGGTAAAGTTTCAAGTTAGCCACATAGCACACCAGACCGATAAGCGTGGCGACCACCGTCGGCGATTTTACCGCTTTGATGAATGCGGAGAAGTCGGTCTCCTCTTTCATCATCATATAGCCGTGCGTGAACACCAGCAGGTTGAAAACTGTGATATACGCGGTGAGGTAGAGCACGCCGTCGCTGCCGAAGAGTGCGCTGATGAGGGGTATCCCCATAAATCCGCAGTTAGAGTATATACAAGAGAACCGCTCTACCGAGAAATTTTCCCTGCCCTTACGTTTCAGCAGCGTCGCGAGGGGTATGACGACGGCGAAGCTGATTATACTCAGCAGGAAAGTCCACATCAGTCCGTGCAGTCTTTCCGAATCAAATTCCGTCTGGTAGGACATAAATATCAGCAGGGGGTTTACTATATTAAGTTCCACTGCCGAGAGCTGTTTTGTGCCGTCCTTACTGATTATCTTAGTCTTATACGCGATAGCGCCCACTATCAGTATCACCGACATTATCAGCACGCGCAAGCCTATTATTTTTGCGTTATCCATTTTACTTCATTCCATTTCCATACTTTACTATTTCTCATCGCACAATTTCGAGCGACTTAGCATATTATACTATACATTTATGAATTTTTTGTCGGTATTGACGGAATATTTGTAAAACCCTATAAAATTTCGTTTTGCCTATTGACAAACACGTTTTTATATGATAACATATGAACAGATGAACATATGATAAAAAGAGGTGACGAGTTATGACAGAAGAAGAGCTGACGAAGCAGGCGGAGTGTTGTGTGCACGAGGACGTCATCGACCAAGTTACAATGGATATGCCGCCCGAGGAAACGCTGTACGACCTTGCCGAGTTTTTCAAGGTTTTCGGCGACAGCACGCGCATACGCATCTTATACGCATTATTCGAGGCGGAGCTTTGCGTAGGCGACATGGCTAAGCTTTTAGGGCTTTCGCAGACGGCTTGTTCGCACCAGTTACGGGTACTCAAGAACAACAAGCTTGTTCGTTTCCGCCGCGAGGGCAAGGTCGTTTACTATTCGCTTTCTGACGATCATGTGCGGTCTATTATTGAAAAGGGTATGGAGCACGTTGAGGAGTGACTTTGCTCTTCTAGTTGGGGCTTTTACTTAGTTCGTTCAAGGGCTTGCGCCCTTGAAGGGGGCTGTCTACGGGAGACCTACTAGGGGCAGCCCTCTCTTGCAGGGCATGCCCCTCTTGAAAATCAGTCCACCGGACTGATTTTCAATTCACCCTATGCGGAGCGCCCTACGGGTGGGGTTTCGCCGCCTGCGGGCGGCGACGATTGGGGCTTCTCGCCCCCCTCGACCCCCTCGGCAAAGCTCGCGCGCCTTGCAACCGCATTTTTGGATAGGCGACTCTCTTTTGTTTGGTAAGGGAAACAAAGTGGGAAGTTGTCGAAGACAACTTCTCGGAAATCGGCGAAGCCGACTTTCCACGCGCCGTTGCATCCCGCGCTTTTTAAATTCACGCTATGCGTTTGAGCGTGCTAGACTATTGCACCGCGACTTTTTTAGCGTGATTATCCACTAGTCAAAAATTTATTTATTATAATGAAAGGTTCTGATTTTTATGGCAATGGTTAAAAAGGTTTACAAGATGGAAGATCTCGACTGCGCTAACTGCGCTCGCAAAATGCAGGACGCTATCTCCAAACTCGAGGGCGTTTCCTCATGCGACATCAACTTCATGATGCAGAAAATGACTCTCGAATTTGACGACGCTGAACAGGCTAAAATTATCAAGTCTGTTAAAAAGTGCGTTAAAAAGGTAGAGCCCGACTGCACTGTTTTATTTGACTGATACCCATTCCACCCCGAAAGGAGCGCTTTTTATGAAGCTTTCCCAGCTTTCACGCAAACAGAAAAAAATGCTCGTCCGCATTATCGCAGGCATTGTCCTGCTCGCGGCGGCTTTTATCATCACCCATTTCGCCGAGCCGCCAAAGCTCGTTGAAGCGGCGCTTTTCCTCCTGCCGTTCATCGTGGCGGGCTACGACGTTGTATGGCGCGCTGTTCGCAACATCGGCCACGGTCAGGTATTTGACGAGAATTTCCTCATGACTCTCGCGACCATCGGCGCTATGGCGGTAGGCGAGTACAGCGAGGGCGCGGCGGTTATGCTGTTTTATCAAGTCGGCGAGCTTTTCCAGAATATTGCTACTGCAAATTCCCGCCGCTCGGTAGCCGAGCTTATGGACATTCGCCCCGATACTGCGGCGGTAGTCCGCAACGGCGAAACGCTCACGGTAGACCCCTCTGAGGTAGCCGTTGGCGAAACTATTGTGATAAAGCCGGGCGAAAAAGTTCCGCTCGACTGCATTGTAAAGGCCGGCTCGGGCAGTGTGAACACCGCTGCGCTCACGGGCGAGAGCCTGCCGCGCGAGGTTTCCGAGGGCAGCGAGGTGCTCAGCGGCTGTATAAATCTTACAGGAACGCTCACCTGCACCACAACGAAGCCTTTCGGCGAGTCTACGGTATCTAAAATACTGGAGCTTGTGGAAAATGCTTCATCTAAAAAAGCGCGCGCCGAGAATTTCATCACGAAATTTGCGCGCATATACACCCCTGCGGTAGTCGCAGGCGCGGTATTGCTGGCGTTCATACCCCCGCTGGTAGGCGGCGGCAGTTTTACCGACTGGATAATGCGTGCGCTGAACTTCCTCGTAGTATCCTGCCCATGCGCGCTGGTAATCTCCGTACCGCTCAGCTTTTTCGGCGGTATAGGCGGCGCTTCGCGCGAGGGCGTGCTGATAAAGGGCGGAAACTATATGGAAACGCTCTCGAACGCGCAGACGGCTGTTTTTGACAAAACAGGCACGCTCACCAAGGGCGAATTTTCGGTAAAGAAGATAACTCCGCACGGCTGCACGGAAGAAGAGCTTTTGAAGCTTGCGGCGGCGGCTGAGAACGGCTCAAATCACCCGATAGCGCAGTCGCTGGCGAAAGCTGCGGGCGAGATAGCCCTGCCCGAGATCTCTGAGTACACTGAGCTTGCAGGCAGAGGAATCAGCTGTATCTGCGGCGGCAAAAAGGTATTCGCGGGCAACGGCAGGCTTATGGAGCAAGAGGGCATCTCTTACGACAAATCGCCGATAAGCGGCACGGCGGTGCACATCGCGGCGGACGGCGTATACATGGGCGTTATCGAGATAGGCGACACGCTGAAATCAAACAGCGTAAAGGCTATATCCGAGCTGCGCGCGCTGGGCGTAAAGACCGTTATCCTCACGGGCGACAGCAAAGCTGCGGGCGAAGCTGCGGCGAAGTCGCTGGGCGTTGACGAAGTTTACACCGAGCTTATGCCCGAGGACAAGGTAGCCTGCACCGAAAAGCTGATAAAAGAAACTCGCGGCAGGTCGAAAAACGGCAGCGTAGTATTCGTCGGCGACGGCATAAATGACGCGCCCGTACTCTCCCGCGCGGACGTAGGAATAGCGATGGGCGCGGCTGGCTCTGACGCGGCTATCGAAGCGGCGGACATAGTGCTTATGGACGACGACCCCTCTAAGCTCATCACGGCATTCAAGATCTCTCGCCGCACGCTGAACATAGTTCGGCAGAACATCGTGCTGGCGCTGGCGGTAAAAGCGCTGGTACTGGTAACGAGCGCGCTGGGCATCACGAATATGTGGGCGGCGGTATTTGCCGACGTAGGCGTAGCTATACTGGCTATCCTCAACGCCATGCGCGCGCTGAGAAAGATAAAGTGATCTCAAAAAAGGAAAGTATAAGAAGTACAGAAATTTTGAAAAATATGGTCTTTGGCTGTTGACATTTTCGCAAAGCTGTGATATAATGTAAATAGAAAGAGCGGCGCCGTTGGAAGCAGCACCGCCCTTTGACCAAAGACTTGTAGGCGACAGCCTTGGTTTGTTAACGTATTGCTTTTACAAGCAACCTGTAACTCGCCTCCGCTTAAGGCGCGTTACTTTTTTATCTCATGTATTATTGCGTACACGAGGATAAGTAAAAT
>DBEZOM010000059.1:0-5673 GCA_048252855.1 Ruminococcus sp. | reverse complement strand
GGAGAAACTATATGCTGATAAATATTGAACATATTTACAAATATTTCAACGGTGAACCGCTGCTGAAAGATATATCATTCACGCTGAACGAGGGCGAAACTGTGGGGCTGGTCGGCAGGAACGGCAGCGGAAAATCTACCTTGCTGAAAATGATACTCGGCGAGGAGGAGTACGACAAGTCGCCGACGGGCGAGGGAGTTTTCACGGTGAAAGACTGCGCCATCGGTTTTTTGGCGCAAAACAGCGGGCTGAACAGCTCGGCGACTGTGATCGAAGAGATGAACAGCGCGTTTTCGCGGCTTTTTGAGATAAAGGAAAAAATGGACAAGCTGGCGGAGGACATGACGAAGTGCGTAGGCGACGAACTGGAATTTGCATCGGCGGAGTACAGCTCGCTTTCGGCGTATTTTGAGGCGCACGACGGCTACAACACCGACTTCAAGATAAAGCTGATACTCAACGGCATGGGCTTTTCCGACCTGGCGTATGACCGCGTGGTGTCTTCCCTTTCGGGCGGCGAGAAAACACGTTTGGCGCTCGCGAAGCTGCTTTTGGAACAGCCCGAGCTGCTGATACTGGACGAGCCTACCAACCACCTCGACTTCAAGACGCTGATGTGGCTGGAGGGCTACTTGAAAACTTACCGCGGCGCGATAATAATTGTATCGCACGACAGATATTTCCTTGACAAGATATGCACAAAGATCTGCGAGATCGAAAACGGGCGGATAACGGCTTTTCGCGGCAATTATTCCGACTACGTTTTGCAGAAGGAACAGCTAACGGCGCGGCAGATGAAGGAGTACGAGGCGCAGCAGCGCGAGATCTCGCAGCTGGAGGACTACATCGCGCGGAACAAGGTGCGCGCTTCGACGGCGAAAATGGCGAAATCGCGGCAGCATATGCTGGACAGAATGGAGGTCATCGACCGCCCTGCCGCGGCTGAATGTCCGCCTAAGATCAAGCTAGATTACAGCATCGAGCCGACGAAGGACGTAGTGCAGGTGATCGACTGCCCGCTGACTGTCGGCGAGGGCAGCTCAGCGAAAACGCTGATCGACGAACTGACAATAAAGGTGCGGCGCGGCGAGCACGTCGCGATAATCGGCGACAACGGCATCGGCAAGACCTCGGTACTTAAACTGATACAAGGCATTATCCCGCACAAGAGCGGCAACATACTTTGGGGCAATAATGTAAAAGTATCCTATTTCGACCAGGAGCACGCATCGCTCAATCCGCATGACACGGCGATTGAAGCGGTAGCGCGGCGGTTTCCGCAGATGACGGACGGCGAGATACGCAAGGCGCTGGCTTCGGTACTTTTCCGCGGCGAGGACGTTTTCAAGCCGGTTTCGGTACTGAGCGGCGGCGAGCGCGCAAAGCTTTGTTTCGCGATAATGGCGCTGAACCACGGCAACTTGCTGATACTCGACGAGCCGACGAACCACATCGACCTGCCGACAAAAGAGGTGCTGGAGGAAGCGCTGAAAGAGTTCGGCGGCACAATGATACTTGTTTCGCACGACAGATATTTGCTGAACAAGACAGCTTCGCGGATAGTGGAGCTGACGCCGAACCATGTGCGGTCTTTCGACGGCGATTTTGATTTTTACATCAACACGATCACCGAGGAGGAGAAGAGCGCGGCTGAGCGGCAGGCGGAGGAGAAACGCGCCGCGGCGGCTGAGGAGTACAACGAGAAAAAGCAGAAGCAGTACCGCTCGAAGCAGCAGCGCGCCGACGACGCAAAGCGCAGGCAGCGTATGCGCGACCTTGAAAATGAGATCGAGCAGATAGAGGAGCAGATCGCCGAGCTGGAGGAGGAGATCGCTTCGCCCGAGATCGCGGCAGACTTTGCGGTAATGACAGAAAAATGCAGCCAGTTGGAAGCGCTGCGCGCGCAGGCTGACGAAAAAATGGAAGAATGGGCGTCGCTGGACGCTTAACCAAAAACACCTCGACGGAGTATACTGAAATAAGTAACTCTATCGAGGTGTTTTGTTTGGATATAAATATTTTATCGTGCGGCTGCGCGAAAGTGAGCGTGAGCAGCGAGGAATGTCGGCTTTCGGGGATAAATTACGAGAGCTTCTCGCCCGAAAACAAGACGGCAAAGCTGTTTTTGGCTTCGGTGATCGCGCGGCTGGAGGTCATGGGCGTGGTAGTCGGCCGCGGTGAAAAGATCACGGCGGAGATTTTTGAGCAGGAGGACGAAAGCCTTATAATTTACATTTGTGGCAAAGATCTGATAAATGTTCGTGCGAAAAGCACGTCGGAAAGGCTTTACGGCGTGGTCTGCGAAACTCCGCGAGATGTGATCATAAAGCTTAAAATACTCGGCGACGCGAATGTTGAGCTTTACAAGCTCGGCGAGAAGTACGCTTTGCTGAGCAAAACGCCGCTGGAAAACAGCGTCAGCGAGATCACGGCGGCAAAAATAAAGGAGTACGGCGAGCTGCTCACCGATACTCCACAAAAGTTAATTGATCTCTGAATTATTTCCGCGCAGGATATTTACGGCGCGGCGCATTTCGTCCGACTTGAAAAGGTACGAACCCGACACGAGCACGTCCGCGCCCGCTTCGAGAACCATCGGCGCGGTGTCGGCGTTGATACCGCCATCGACCTGAATGCGGATATCCTTGCCCGACTCGTTGACGAGTTGGCGCGCTTCCGCGATCTTTGAAAGCGTTTCGGTCAGGAAAACCTGCCCGCCAAAACCCGGCTCTACTGTCATAATAAGTATCATGTCGAGCTGAGAAATGTACGGCTTGATGTATGCGACAGGCGTTGCGGGCTTTATCGCAAGACCGACTTTACAGCCGAGCGCGCGAATTTTCGCGATTACGGACTGAATATCGGGGGTGGATTCATAATGCACAGTTATACCATTTGCACCGAGCATTGCATAATTTTCCACATAACGGATGGGGTCAGTTATCATAAGGTGCGCGTCGATAGGGATCGAGATCGACTTGCTCACGCTTTTCAGAACGGGCTCGCCGAAGCTTATATTGCGGACGAAAAGCCCATCCATGACGTCATAATGGATCCAATCAACACCCGCCAGCTCAGCGCGTTTTATCTCTCTTTCAAGATTTGAAAAGTCGCTTGCAAGCAGCGAAGCGGCAACCAGATTATCCATTTTGCTTGACCCCCTTGTCATGATACCATTTAATTATAGCTCAAAATCAGCGATTAGTCAATAGTTTTCGATAAATTTATACAAGATTTTAATATTTTTATATCATTTCGATGTAGTTTGATCGTCCAAAGTCAGACCGAACGCAGGCAGAAACTCATCAATGAACATTTCAGCTTCGGGAATTTCCAAAGCATGGATACCCTCAAGCGTGGATTTTTCGGCAGACGAGAAATCATCGTTGCCCATTTTGCGCTCCTCAATGCACTTTATCAGTGCGGAGATCTTATCCGCCGCTTTGACCAGCCTCCAAAGCTCTTTCTCCTGCTCATCGGGAACGAACAGTGGCTCATAATCTGTGCGAAGATCATCGGGGAGATACGAAAGCAGGCGCTCTGCCGCGACGTTTTCTATCTCGGCATAAACGCTGCGAATCTCGGGATTGTAATATTTTACTGGAGTCGGAAGGTCGCCTGTAATTATCTCGGTCGTGTCGTGATACATGGCGAGCAGTGCGCAGCGTTCGGCGTTGACATTGCCGCCGAAGCGACGATTACGCAGGAGCGCGAGGGCGTGAGCGATGAAAGCCGTTTCAAGCGAATGTTCGCTGATATTTTCAGAGATAGTGTTGCGCATCAGCGCCCAGCGGTCGATATATTTCATGCGTGAGATCACCGCGAAAAATTTTTCTGACATAAATTCACCTCATAAAAGAAAATGACGGGACACTTCTCCCGTCATTTTGATATACAAAATTTATCAGCCGATCTGAACTATGCTGAGCAGAACGCCCGCCGCAACGGCAGAACCTATAACGCCTGCAACATTCGGGCCCATAGCGTGCATGAGCAGATAGTTGGTCGGATTTTCCTGCTGACCTACCTTCTGTGAAACACGGGCAGCCATAGGAACAGCGGAAACGCCTGCCGAACCGATCAGCGGGTTGATAGTCTTGCCGGAAGCAAGATACATTACCTTACCAAGGAGCACGCCGCAAGCGGTAGCAAGCGAGAATGCGATTACGCCGAGGATGATTACCTCGCCGAACGACCATGTGATGATGCTGTCGGCTCTGGTGGTAGCGCCTACGGAGATTCCGAGGAAGATGGTGATGATATTCATAAGCTCATTCTGAGCGGTCTTAGCGATTCTGTCACAGCAGCCGGACTCTTTAAGCAGGTTTCCGAACATCAGCATACCTACCAGCGGAGCGGCGTCGGGAATCATCAGAGCGATAACTACGGTAACGAGTATCGGGAAGAGAATCTTCTCAGTTTTGGAAACAGTTCTCAGCTGACCCATTACTACCGAACGCTCTTTCTTAGTGGTGAGCGCTTTCATGATAGGCGGCTGAATGATAGGTACGAGCGCCATGTAGGTGTACGCCGCAAGCGCGATAGTACCAACGCCGATACTGTCGGAGTTCGAGAGCAGCTTAGAGGATACGAATATAGCCGTAGGGCCGTCCGCACCGCCGATGATAGCGATGGAAGCGCACTCAGCAGCGGTCATTCCGAGGAGTGCCGCACCGATAAATGTGAAGAAGATACCGCCCTGCGCAGCAGCACCGAGCAGGAAGCTCTTCGGATTTGCGATCAGCGGGCCGAAGTCGGTCATAGCACCGATTCCGAGGAATATCAGCGGCGGATAAAGCTGTAATTTTACGCCTAAGTAAAGTATATCCAGCAGACCGCCGTGCCGCAAGATATATCCATAGTCCAAATAGTGGTCATTCAAAACGGTAGCGCCCGTTGGGTCTACCTCATTTTTCTCCATGTATTGCCAGAATTCTGAATGATACATTCCTGCGCCGGGCAGGTTGGTAAGCAGCATACCAAATGAAATAGGCAGCAGGAGCAGTGGCTCGAAGCCCTTGGCGATGGCAAGATACATAAACACGAACGAAATAAGAATCATGATTACATTTTTCCAGCCGCCGTCTGCCAAAAAGCCTGCAAAACCCGATTTATTGGCAAGGTCTGCTAATGTGTTTAAAAAGCTTTCCAGTATAGCCATATCAGCTAATCAGTCCTTTCGTGAAATTATCGACATCAAAACGGGCGTGTTGCTTCGCTGAGAGCAGCCGCTCCCCATGCGTTTCTTACACGTCTGCTGCCGCTGCCGCCGTCTGCGCTTCTGATGCTTCTTACAGCAAGCTTTTTGCCTGTCTGCGCACCGTAAGCCGCAATGGCCGCCGCTATAACAGCCGCTACCTCTTCCTCAATTCCGTCTTCTAAAACGGGTGCAGGAGCGGGCGCAGGAGCTTTTTCCGCCTTTGCTTCAGACTTTACCGCAGCCGCCGCAGCAGCTTTCTTAGCAGCTTTGTTGTTGATAGCTTCAAAGATCTTACCGTAAAGCCATACGAGCGCTATAAGCAGTATAAGACCGATAAATACAACAGCCAGACCTGTGATAACTACCGCAGCGACAGTTTCAGCGCCGAGGTCTTTATCAGAAGTGTGGATAACGTTATCGGCAAACTGGTATAAACCGCTATTCATACTATATCTCTCCTTTTCGCGAATATT
>DBEZOM010000058.1:0-8954 GCA_048252855.1 Ruminococcus sp. | reverse complement strand
GCAAGAGAGGGCTGCCCCTAGTGAGTCGCCCGTAGGCAACTCCCTTCAAGGGCGCACGCCCTTGAACGAACTCATGAAAAGCGCAAAACCAACAAGCCACCGTACAGAGCAGTGATTTGGATAGAAATATCACACTGCCTGCGGGGGCAAGGGCTGTCGCCCTTGTTTGGATTTAATGTTTGTTCGCCGCAAAATCGCTTCGCTCTTTGCGGGGTTTACTGACTTCAAGAGGACACGCTATTGGAAATGCGGGGCTGATCGGGTCTGCGCATTTGATTAGTGGGGTGGCTTTGGAGCGTTCTCCGTTTTTCGGCAGCCCCGCATTTTGGGGATTGCTTTGTTTGGGAGGATTACTGGGAGTGGCTTGGTTTATTTTGCGACCTCTCCACTTTCCCAAAGGGCTTCGCCCTCTGGACTCCCACAATGGGGCTCCTCGCCCCCTTGACCCCTCGGCAAAGCTCGCGCGCCTTGCAACCGCTTCTATTGACATGAGCTTTTACTTTAATTTAGATATTAACAACGTGGGAAATTGGCTATCCAAATTTCCAAAACTGGAGGTAAGATCTTGAATATGAATATCGAAAACAATCAGAATTTGAACGAACTCGGCTCTCAGCTTTCCGCTGATAACGCTGATAAAGCTGGTAACGCTGAGCAGATCGTCGCCGAGGAAATCGAAGCGGCTGAGATCTCCCGCGTTGATGAAAATAATAACTACGACGAAAATCAAATACAAGTCCTCGAAGGTCTTGAGGCTGTAAGAAAACGCCCCGGTATGTACATCGGCTCAAGCGGCCCTCACGGTCTGCATCATCTAGTGTACGAGATAGTGGATAACGCTATCGACGAAGCCCTCGCAGGCTACTGCACACAAATTGACGTCGATATTCTCCCAGGCGACGTGATACAGGTTTCCGATAACGGACGCGGTATCCCTACCGGTATCCACCCCAAAGAGGGTATCTCTGCCGCGACCGTAGTTTTCACCGTCCTCCACGCAGGCGGTAAATTCGGCGGCGGCGGTTACAAGGTCGCGGGCGGCCTGCACGGCGTTGGCGCTTCTGTTGTAAACGCCCTCAGCGAATGGCTGGAACTGACTATCTACGACGGCAAAAACGTGCATTTCCAGCGCTTTGAACGCGGAAAATACTCTGAGCCGCTAAAGGTAATCGGCACTACCGAGCGCACCGGCTCTGTAATAAAATTTAAGGCAGACCCCGAGATATTTACCGAAACTACGGTCTATGACTACGAAACTCTGCTCCGCCGTCTGCGCGAACAGGCTTTCCTCAACGCGGGTCTGAAGATCGTATTCACCGACTCGCGCGACCCCGAGAATATACAGACCGAAACTCTGCACTACGAGGGCGGTATAAGGGAATTTGTAGAGCACATACACAAATCTAAAGCGGCGGACGCCATTATCCCCGAGGTAATACACATTCAGGGCATGGAGGGCGACATTTTCGCCGAGATAGCTATGCAGTACAACACCAGCTACACGGAATTTGTGCTATCATTTGCTAATAATATCCACACGCCCGACGGCGGCACGCACGAAACGGGCTTTAAGACGGCGCTGACTAAGGTCATAAACGAGTACGGAAAGAAATTCGGCCTGCTGAAAGACGGCGACAAGCTGATGGGCGACGACGTGCGCGAGGGCCTTACGGCGATAATATCGGTAAAGCTGACGAACTGCGAATTTGAGGGCCAGACCAAGGGCAGGCTCGGAAATCCCGAAGTAAAGCCGCTGGTAGACAGAATAGTTTCAGACAAGCTGATGGACTACCTCGAGAAAAATCCGCAGGTAGCTAAGACGATATTTGAGAAATCAATAGCGGCGCAGAGGGCGAGAGAAGCGGCTAAGAACGCGCGCGACCTCGCGAGAAAGCGCAAATCGGCACTGGAAAGCTCAAGCCTGCCTGGCAAGCTGGCGGACTGCTCAGACAGAAACAACGAGTACACGGAAATATACATCGTCGAGGGAGATTCGGCGGGCGGCTCGGCAAAAGAGGGCCGCGACAGAAAGTTTCAGGCGATACTCCCCCTCTGGGGCAAGATGCTGAACGTTGAGAAAGCGCGCATCGACAAGGTATATGGCAACGAAAAGCTTATGCCGGTAGTAACGGCGCTGGGAACATCTATCGGCGAAGATTTTGACATAAGCAAGCTGAGATACGGCAAAGTTATAATCATGGCTGATGCCGATGTTGACGGCTCGCACATACGCACGCTGCTGCTGACATTCTTTTTCAGATATATGCGTCCGCTGATAGAAGAGGGACACGTTTACTGCGCGCAGCCGCCGCTTTTCAAGGTATGGCGCGGCAAGCAGGTACGCTACGCATTCTCGGAAGAAGAGCGCGATATGTACGCTTCGGAGCTTGCGGGAGAATCGAACCTAAAGGTAGACATACAGCGCTACAAAGGTCTTGGTGAGATGAACCCGACCCAGCTTTGGGAGACCACCCTAGACCCCGAGCGCAGGACTATGATAAAAATATCAGTAGAGGACGCGCAGAAAGCGGACGAAGCCTTTACCATACTGATGGGCGACAAGGTAGAGCCGAGAAGAGATTTTATAGAGAAGAACGCGCAGTATGCTACAAACCTTGACGTATAAAGCGAAAGGATCATTACTACATTGAACGATCTATTTGAAGGACGCAGCGGGGAAAATGAAAACAGCGAAAAGCCCGAGAACAAAGTATCGGCAGCAGATTTTCCCGCCATATCAGACATAATAGAGCAGACTGAGGAGCAGCGCGAGAAGAGCGGCGGGCGCGTACCCGAGATACAGGTGAGTGCGGGCGCAGGCGAGAGCGCTGAAAAGTCAGAAAAAGCCGAAAAGAGCGCAGAGGCGGAGAATGCCGAGGGCGCGGGCGGCGAGAAGCAGCCGCAGGGAGCGCTGAGCGCGATAAAGGGCAGGCTGAAAAGCTCAGAACTGCTGGACAAAGCTGTGCTGAAAGATATGTTTTTCGGCACGGGCGATAAAGACGCGGGCAAGCGCGAAGTGAGCGCGGAGGGCGACGAGGAGAGCGAAGAGCAGGACGACGACTTCGACTACCTAGACGAAGAGGACGAGGTACAGGAGCTTTTCGACAAGAGCCGCAAGAAGCGGATAACCGCCGACCCGAAGAAGGACAAGAAGATATTCAGCATAGAGTACATGATAACGCCCGAGCAGGCGGCGGACGGCTACGAGCTTTTCTACCGCGAATTCATAAAGCCGAAAAATATCAAATTTACGATAGGCTTCGGCATAGCGGCGGCGGTATTCATGATCTCGGGGCTGGTATATCCTAAAAGCTACCTAAACTGGGTGCTTATGCTGATATGCCTAGCGGTCATAGGGATAACGTGGCTCAACAGCAGCAGCGCGCGGAAAGAAGCGGTATACTCGGCGGACGCGGTGAAGAACGACAGCTACAAGCTTTCATTTTTCAACTCGCGCATAGTGATAGAAGAATCGGAACTGGCGGGGGACAGAATGTACAGCTACCAGCCGGTAATGATAAGATTTGAGGACATAGACCTAAAAGTAATAGACTGCGGCGGGCTTTATGTGCTGATATTCAAGAAAGACTATATATACACTGTGCCGAAGAGCGCTATGAACGAGCAGATGAACGAGGTATTTCGCCGACATTTATCGAACATACTGGGCGACGACTACCGCGAATACACGATAAAGCAGGAAAGATCAGACAAACTAAACAAGCTGAAAAAGCATACAAAGAAAGCTTCGGAAAGCGGCGCTGACGCTGACGAAACGGAAAGAGAGTGATTATTTGTTTAACGATCATACAAACATCATTGAAACAGACATCGAGAAGATGATGAAGGAATCATTTTTACAGTACTCGATGTCGGTAATATGCTCAAGAGCGCTGCCTGACGTGCGCGACGGACTGAAACCCGTACACCGCAGGATACTCTACACCATGTATGAGAACGGACTATACCCCGAGAAGCCTTACAGAAAGTGCGCGGACACGGTAGGTTCGGTGCTGGGTAAATATCACCCTCACGGCGACGCTTCGGTATACGACGCGCTGGTAAGAATGGCGCAGACATTCTCGCTGAGATACCCTATGATAGACGGACAAGGAAACTTCGGCTCTATCGACGGCGACCCGCCTGCGGCTTACCGATACACGGAAGCGAAGATGGCGAAGATCTCGATGAATATGCTCACCGACATAGGCAAAGAAACGGTAGACTACCAATCGAACTACGACGACAGACTTAAAGAGCCTGTGGTACTGCCCTCGCGTTTTCCGCAGCTGCTCTGCAACGGCTCGGTAGGCATAGCCGTCGGCATGGCGACGAACATACCCCCGCACAACCTCGGCGAAGTAATAGACGCTATGAAGCTGATGGTGCGCAACCCCGACTGCACGCTTGACGAGCTGATGGAGTGCATAAAAGGCCCCGACTTCCCTACCGGCGGAATAATCATGGGCAGGGCGGGAATACGCTCGGCATACGGCACGGGCCGCGGCAAGATAACGCTGCGCGCGGACACGAGCATAGAAGAGATAAAGGGCAGGAACTGCATAGTAGTACACGAGATACCTTATGCGGTAAACAAGGCAAGGCTGATACAGTCGATAGCCGAGCTGCACAAAGACAAGAGGATAGACGGCATACACGATCTGCGCGACGAATCGGACAAAGACGGACTGCGGATAGTGATAGAGCTGAAAAAGGACGCCATACCGCAGGTAGTACTGAACAAGCTGTTTAGTTATACGCAGTTACAGGACACGGTAGGCGTTATCATGCTGGCGCTGGTAAACGGCGTACCGAAAACGCTGACGCTGAAGCAGATGCTGGAAGAGTACATCAACTTCCAGGTAGAGGTAATCACGCGCAGGACGCAGTATGACTTGAAAAAGGCGAAAGAGCGCGAGCACATCTTAAAGGGCTTAACGATAGCGCTGGACAACATCGACGAAGTAATCGAGATCATGAAGACCTCGAAGAACATACCCGAGGGCAAGCAGAGGCTTTGCGACCGCTTCAAGCTGAGCGAAGTGCAGGCCGACCACATAGCGAACATGACGCTGGGCAGGCTGACGGGTCTGGAGAGGCAGAAGATAATCGACGAACTGAACGAGCTGGAGATAAAGATAGCGGACTACGAGGACATACTGGCCAACCACTCGCGCATACTGAACATCATGATAGAGGAAGTAGAAGCGATACAGGACAAATTCGGCGACGAGCGCCGCACGAGGATAGAGAACGTAAGCGGCGAAGTAGACGTAGAAGACCTGATACCGGTAGAGGAGAACGTAGTTACCTACACGAACAGCGGCTACATCAAGAGAATGCCTGTAAGCACATACAAAGCGCAGAACCGCGGCGGCAAGGGCGTATCGGGCATGAAGCAGAGAGAGGACGACTTTGTAGAAGAGATGTACATCTGCTCCTCGCACGACAACCTGCTGTTTATCTCGAACTTCGGCATAATGTACAAGCTGAAATGTTACGAGCTGCCGGAAGGCTCGAAAGCCTCGAAGGGCACGAACATCGTAAACATACTGCCGCTGAAAGAAAACGAGAAGATAGCGGCCATGATAAAGACCTCTGACTTCGCGGAGGGCAAAGCCATTGTAATATGCACGAAGAACGGCAAGATAAAGAGGACTGACCTTTCGGCGTACAAGAACGTAAGGAAGCAGGGACTCATAGCGATAGGACTTGACGAGGGCGACGAGATCGCGGGCGTAAGAATGACGGGCGGCGACAGCCAGCTGATAGTAGCGACGCGAATGGGCATGGCGATACGGATAAAGGAAACGAACATCCGCAACATGTCGAGAAGTGCGCACGGCGTGAAAGCGATAACCTTACGCGAGGGCGACAGCGTAGTATCAATGGCGAGAGTACGCGAGGGTGCTAGTGTGCTGACAGTTACCGAGGGCGGACTTGGCAGAAAGACTATCCTTGACGAATACCGCATACAGAACCGCGGCGGTTTAGGCCTCAAGAATTACAGATGCGGCGACGACCACGTTTGCGGCATAAAGGTAATTGACGAAGAGGACGACATCATCATGATAGCTTCGGACGGCGTAGTGATAAGGCTAAGGGCTTCGGACATCAGGCCGATGGGCAGGTATGCGCGCGGAGTACGTCTTATGAAGCTGAGCGGCGAGAGCAAAGTAGTAGCGTTCACTCGTGCGGAGCGCGACGAGAGTGCGGAAACGGCGTCCATCGAGGACAGCGGCGCTGAGGAAGAGCTTGACGCGGAGGCTATCGCGGCTTTAGAGGCTGAGGAGGCTGACGGCGAGGGTATTGCTGAAGTGGCTGACACGGACTCTAACACTGACGGGGAATAAATTCTCGAATTATATTAGATAAAAAAATCAAGCAGCGTCTTTTTTTAGAAAGGGCGCTGCTTGTTCTATGTGGAACAATTTTTTGTTGTGGGTGTGTGTGTTGGGTTTTGGGTTGGGGGCTTTTACTGGGTTCGTTCAAGGGCTTGCGCCCTTGAAGGTCTGCTTTGTTTGGGCGACGGACTAGGAAAATCCCTCTATCGCAGGGATTTTCCTCTTTTAAAACAGTCCACCGGACTGTTTTAAAATTCACCTTTTTCGGAGCTCCCTTCGGATTAGGGGAATTTCGCCGTCTGCGGACGGCGACGATTGGGGCTTCTCGCCCCCCTCGACCCCCTCGGCAAAGCTCGCGCGCCTTGCAACCGCATTTATTGACATGAGCTTTTACTTTGTTAGGGAAGTTATACAAAAAGGGAAGCCGCGTTTTCCGATTCCCCTTTAATTATCTTATTCCAATGCGGTTATCCCGCTCATATCGCTGAACGCATACGCCGCCAGCGGGTTCTTTAGCTTGCTCTCGCTGATCGTTTCGCCTTTCTCTATCTTCAGCGCGCCGTTCTCTATCGAGATCGCGTACATCGTATAGCTGCCGATTGCCGAGGTCTCGCTCAGCATATATCCGTCGTCCAGCCCGAATTTCGAGCGCCACGATACAAAATTGCCCAGCTCTACCGCCTGCTCGCCATTATATGTATACACCGTCGCCAATCTGTCCGCTTCGCAGCTTCCGATGTCCGTTATCAGCTCGGGCGTGCCGTCGCGGTCGATGTCCGCTATATAATAATGGCTGTAAAGGTTGTAGCTGTCGGGGTCGGTGTCGCAGATCTCCGCTCCGCTCGCGACTATATCGCTGTACGCTTTGGTTATCGAAGCGCCTATGGTTATGAATTCCGAGGGCATAGAGCTGTCGTCCATTATGCTTATCTCGCTGTCAGCCGCGCTATCGTTCGCCATGCCGTTTGCGCCGTTCGCCTGCGAAATGCTGTCGGCGGGGTCTAGGCTCTGCGCAGGCTCGCTCTCGGCCACGCTTTCGTTTGTAACTTCCGTCTGCGGCGCAGTTTCCGCCGCGCTGCTTTCGTCGCTCGTGTCGTCCGCGCTTTCCTCTGCGGGCGCGCTGCTGTCCTCCGCCAGCGAAGAATCGCTCTGCGGAAATACCTCTTCCAGCTTTTCTCTGTCCTCGTCGCTGAGCTCTATCAAACTGCACGATGCAAGCGTGAGCGCCAGCGCTGAGGCTGCCGTTATTGCTGTAAATTTATTGTGTAATTTCATAAAAATCATCTGCTCCAGTCAGTTTCGCCCGTTTATGCCGCCGCCATTATGCGTCGGTATCGGTGTTGCGGTTTTCGATAAGCTTTTTGGTGCGGCGCATATGGCGTGCTTCTACAATGCGCTGCGCCAAGTCTACTATCTTCTTGCGGATAGGCATGAAAACGTAGTAAAATTCGCCGACGTAGGTAACAACTTCGCCGTTAAAGCCCTTTTTGAACTTGTAAACGCCGTAGTTGGGGTGAGTTTCGTCCTTATAAAAAGGTATACCCATAAAGTCGTAGATAAAGTTGTTCTTTTCCATAGCCCAGTTTATCATAGTCCACTGCATGAGATAATTTGGATAGGTGTTGCGGTGGTGGTTTGAGGAAGCGCCGTAAACGTAGCAGGTCTTGCCCGCGTAGCGCGTAGTCAGCGCACCCGAAACAGGTATCGGCTTCTCGCCCTCCTGTTCTAGGTAGCATACGAAAAGTCGGCAGTGGTCTTCGCCCAGCGCGTCGAGCATTTTCGCGAAATATTCTTTTGAGCGTATAGAGAAGCCGTCGCGCGTGCCGGTAGCCTCCATCATGGGGTAAAAGTCGTCAAGCGCCTCTTTGCCGCAGGCTTTGCATACTACGCCTTTTCTGCCCGCCTTGCGTATACGGTTGCGCCAGTCGGATTTAAAGGTAGCCATTACCTCGTCTGGGGTCTTGCCCTCTATATTTCTCAGCATATAGTTGTTTCTAGCCTGAATGGTGGAAAGTTCGGGCGCATCGTCGATGTGGGTAAAGCCCATATCGCGGTACATTTTAGTAAGCTCAGTTTCCTTTTCCTCAAAGCAGGGATCCCACATAAACTGGTAAGCCTTGTGCTTTTTCGCGAGCACCTTTACGCCCTCGAAAAGGTCTGCTACGGTCTCCTTATCGGCGGGGTGGCAGCAGGGGCCGTGCGGCGCGTAGAGGAAAGTGCAGCCGAAGAAGGGTATCTTCTTGATTATGCAAAGGCAGGTTCCGCGTATCTTTCCGTCCTTATCGCGGGAGATCACGGCGTCCCAGCCCCAGTTGTCCTTGACCTTAGGCCAGTTTATCGACTGCATAAAGTTGCCGTAGCGCGAGGTGGAGGCAAACTCCTCATATTCCGCAAGCAGATTTTTATCAGATTTATTTATGATCTCCATACTGATTTTTACAGATCCTTTCAGTTTGAATATATTCCAAATAGTTTTTATCGTCAATTATTTTTATCAACGGGCGTGTTTCAGCCATTATAATCTTCATTATATCACATATCACAATAAAAATCAATAGCCCCGCGCCATTATTTGCGCCAACTATCCGAAATTTTACGCACCTCAGCCAT
>DBEZOM010000057.1:0-6585 GCA_048252855.1 Ruminococcus sp. | reverse complement strand
CTTTGAATATTTTTCCACAATATGTCATCCTTTCGCCGCTTGGCATTTTATCTGTTTTAATTATAGCATAATAATCAGCCGATGTCAATACAAGCTTTGTGAAAAAATGGTGTAATTATGTCTGCGGAAGGTCGTTTTCATCGTCCGTACGCGGGTCGTCAGCAGTTTCCTGCTCGGTGAGTTTGTCGAACTTTACCAGCGCGCCAAATACGTCGCCGTCGATGTTTATGCTGAACTCTCCGCCGCAAGCTTCTGTGAAAGATTTCGCGATAGAAAGACCCAAACCGCTTCCGCCGTCGCTTCGTGATTTATCGCCGCGTGTGAACCGCTCGGTGATCTCGCCTGCCGAAAACTTCATTTCGTATGACGAAACGTTCTTTACGCTTAGCAAATAGCGGTCGTCGTTTTCGCTGAGTGTGATGTAAATTCGAGTGTAATCCATCGAATATTTCAGCGCGTTGTCCAGCAGATTTTGTATCACGCGGTAAAGTTTTGCGCCGTCGCCCATGATAGGCGCATGGTTCGGGGCAATGTCGATACGCAGTTCCTTTTCCGATTGCAGAACTTTGTCCTCGTTGTCGGCGATAACTTGGCGAACCAGTATCGCGAGATCAAGGCGCTGCATCGAGATCTCCACGCCGCTCGCCGCTTTTGCCAGCGAGAAAACGTCTGAAACTATATCGCGCAGTTTGTTCGCCTTGCGGCTGAGAACTTTCACATAGTCCTGCGCTTCATCTGGCAAGTCGGTCTTGCTCAGCAGGTCAATGTAGCTGATTATCGAGGTCAGCGGCGTTTTGAGGTCGTGCGAAACGTTTGTAACAAGCTCGACCTTTAGTTTTTCCGACTGCACCTGCTTATCTACCGCCTGCTCTGCCCTGTTGGATACTTCGGATAGCTTTTTGTCCAGCGAGTAAAGCTTTGAGCTTTCTTTCAGAATAGGCTCGCATTTGCCCATTGTGTTGTCGCTGTCGTCAAGTATCTCGTCAAGCTGGCGGTCAAGCTTCATGATGTCGCGGATAAGCTTCGCCGTATAGCCGACAAAATACGCAAAAGTCAGAAGAAGCACGACGTAGAACGCGTATATCGGTAGGTTTATGTCAAAATAGGCTATGTGCCAGATTATCGAAGCGACCGCTACGGTTATTATGCTGTGGATAATGTATTTGGTTTTTATGCTTAGCTTTCGGTAGCTTTTTACTATGCCGATGCTCGATTTCTTTTCTTCGATGCGCTTGCGAAGCGGCATCGTGCGCTCGTTTATCACGTTCAGCAAAAGCCGCGGTCTGCCGCTGCCCTTGACGTGCGTTTTTATGACCTTGACATTTTTGTCATAGGCTATCATGCAGATCATGAAGCTGATAAATGATAAGATCGCAGGCAGAGTGGTTTGGAATGGCGATACCTGAAAACCGTAGTATGAAAATCCGTATGATATAGATAAGCAGAGCAATACCACGCTTATAATTATCGCTAATGCGGAAAAATCGGGCTTGAAAAGGCGGTCAAAAAATGTGATTTCGTCGTCTTTGTATTTCTCAGCCTTGCGCGCTGCGGTGATTATCGCAAAGGTCAGCGCAGCGCCTATGCTGAGCACGCTCAGGCATATCCACACTACGTTGAGTATGTCGTACTGCTTTTGATATTTCGTTATCAGAGCCGCCGAAGCCGTTGCTATGTCAGTTTTCGGCGACATGAACACCGTCAGCTTTGAGGTATCCAGCGAATCAAAATAGTAGTTCGGAAAGCTTTCGAGGTCTGTCCAAACGCCGAATTTATTCAGCGCGCCGCCCTCCTGCGAGCAGGCTTTTTTGTATTCGTCCGATCCCGGGTACATAGTTACTTGAGAAGTGGTAACGGTCTGGTAACTGCCATCTGCGTCCTCAAAGTCGCCGTATTCGTACATCACGGAGTCCTCGTCGTAATAAAGTTCGCCGGTGTCCTCGTCGAGCCGCAAATACGAGTTGTAATCGCTGTAATCGTTCGGATAGCTGTAAAGCACCTTATCGCCGCTTGGTGAAAAGCAGATAGTATATCTGTCGATAAAGTCTTTATTAGCCGCGCCAAGCAGCAGCTTGTCAGAGTCGATGTATTCCGAAGTCAGTTTATCCGCGCTGTCCTGATCGGCTTCTGTATAATAAACTTCCGTTTTGCCTAAGCCGCTTTCGTCATGCAGCGGCTTTGTCTTTATCTTGTTGTTCTCTCGCAGGTAATAGCTTTTATCATACATATTCATGATATTGGCAAGACGATTTTTCTCGCTCATTTCGTCTATGCCCTCGATGTTTGTAAGATATTCGCCATTGTACTCAACGTAAAAGTAAAAGTAGCTGCTGTCGATATTTGTAATATTGTAGTGCGACTGGTCTACGTTTACTCCCCTGCTGCTCGCGTTTTTTATGCCGAATACGTCTGAGGCTTTCATATCAAAGTTTGAAAGCGACTGATACATTTGCTCGTAGAGCGTCGGAGTGCCCGTGTAAACGCCTTTAGAACAGTTGCTAAGGTAGATAGTGCCCAGCGTGCAAAGGTCTGAATAAACGGCGTTGCGGCAGATATTAGCGCGAAACTGCCCTTTCTCTTTCGGGCTCATATCGCTGTCGCCCTCGGTAGCGTAATCTGAAAAAGCTCCTTCATCGTCCGCGCTGGCGTAAAAGTATCTGGCGTTAGACGCCAAAGGTTGTATGGCGACAGCTGCCGCAGCAGAAAGCGCGGCGATGAAAGCAAAGGCAGAACGCAGCTTATTTCTCTTTATATTCTCAATGATTTTTTTCAAGCTTGTATCCTACCCCCCATACCACCTTTATGTACTTCGGATTTTTCGGGTTGATCTCGATCTTTTCGCGCAGGTGGCGAATGTGCACCATTACAGTGTTCTCGACCGCGAAAGCTTCTTCGTTCCATACATTGGTGTAAATTTGCTCGGCAGAAAATACCCTGCCGGGGTTCTTCATAAAAAGCTCGATTATTTTGAGCTCTTTGGCGGTAAGTCGAACAGGCTCTCCATCTACGCTCAGAGTCTTTTCATTTATATCATACTCCAGACCGCCGACTGTAATAACATCCGTTTTTGATTCCGCAGATTCGCTGCCGAGAGATGTGTAGCGTCTAATACTTGATTTAACTCTCGCAGCCAGCTCTGAGGGGCTGTAGGGCTTGGTTATGTAATCATCTGCGCCAATTGAAAGACCAAGGACCTTGTCGCTTTCTTCCGATTTTGCCGAAAGCACGAGCACAGGAATATTTCTCTTTTCCCTGATCTTCATTATAGCAGACAGACCGTCAAGATTTGGCATCATTATATCTATTATAACAAGCTTTATCTCGGGGTTCTCAGCGAGCGCTTCGAGCGCCTCCAAGCCGTCGTAGGCTTTAATTACCGAGTATCCCTCGAGCTCCAGCAGCTTTGCTATCGCCTTTACAATATCTCTGTCGTCGTCTGTCACCAAGACCTGAATTTTTTCCATTTCTAAAGCTCTCCTTTGTTTCGGGCGGCTTGTCTTTTCTCCGCCGATTATTATTTTAAACCCGCATTCTTAAATAGAAGTGGACGTTATTCTTAAATTTATCTTAATTAAATTATCCGCAATTATAATTATATCAGCATATTTTCGGCGTGTCAAGTGGATATAAAAAGCGCCCCGAAGCAGGTCGGAGCGCTTTGAAAATACTCTTATGAAATTTACTGATTGAGCTCAGAAAGACGCTTGTTCATATCCTTGATCTCAGAATCAACGGTAGCAGAATACTGCTCGCGGATCTGTGCCCATGTAGGCTGATTGCCGTCCTCGTCGGTGCTTGCAACAGCGCCGTAGATGTAGTCGGCAAGCTTCTGATTTCCGTCGAAGGATTTTTCATCGCCAAGGGTGTTAGAGATACCGAATATGTAGTCGAAGATCATCATGTAGTCGTCGGAAACAACGTCTGTGCGTACATTGTACATTTCCTCAGTCCAGTAAGGATTGTTCTCCATGAACTTTTCCTTGTTGGTCTCAGCGTACTTAGGATCTGTCTTGGCAACGCGGTTGCACTCAAACCAGCACTTTACAGCGTCAGCCTTGTCAGAGCCCTTTACCCACATATAAGCCGTCATGTTTGAAGTAGTGATCTTCTGCGGGTTGTCGTCGCTTGCGGGTATCGGCACGATAGCCCAGTTGTCGCCCTCCTTAGGGCCGCTGTTGCCGGTGTAAGCCCAGTCGCCCATAGCGTAGAAGAGGCAGTTCTGCGAGAAGCAGTCGCTTGCAGAGCCTATCCAGCCGCCGAGTATAAGACCCTTCTTATTCATATCGTAAAGCATATTCTCAGCCTTTTCGATGTCGGGGTCTTTCAGGTTGTTTACGAAAGTATTGGAATCTGCATCGTACTCAACAAGACGCTTGCCTGTCTGCTGAACGAAATGGTTCTTGAAGAAGCCGTTTACGCCGTAGCGCTCAGTATCGCTAGCGTTGCCAACGTAGTCGGTCATGATGTTTTCCCATGCGCTCCATGTCCACTCGCCGTCGAGATAGAGCTGGTAAGGATCGTCAAGGCCCTCAGACTCGATAACGGAATTATCATAGCAAAGCATAGCAGAAGCTTCGTAGCCTACGGGAGCAACGTAGTGCTCGCCCTTGAGTACAAACTGGTCTGCAACGTCCTTAGTAGGCGACCAAAGATCGCTTTCAAAGTCAACTATGGAGTCGATAGGCTGATACATCTCGCGTACTATCTGCGAGGGGAAAGCTATCCATTCATACTTGAAGATGTCGGGTACGTCCTTGTTTGCGGTTATAGCAGCAGCAAGCTTGTCGAAACGCTCATCATGAGTGGTCGCGCTGTACTTTATCGAGCCGCCTCTTTTCTGGAAAAGAGTAAGCTCGGTAGATGTTTCGGGGTTGCCGGCAGTGGGGTTGAGATCTCCCTCGCCGAGGTAAAGCAGCTCGGTAGCCGAGCCCTCGGGAATGCTCGATATGTTTTCGTCGTCCTCTACCTTTACATTATTGGTAGCTTCAAAGCTCGAGGAATCTTTTTCTTCCTTTTTGCTTCCGCATGAAGCAGCGGAAAGTGCCATTGCTAAAGCAAAAGCTCCTGCGATAACGCGCTTATAATTCTTCATCTGAATATCTTCCTTTCAAAATTTATCAGTTGCCCTGTTTAGAGATATATGTCTTGATAGCTTCGTTGATAGCTTTCAGCTCAGTGTCTACCGTAGCGGAGTAGGTCTCTCTCAGCTCGCTCCATGTATACTGGTGTCCGCTGTCGTCGGTCTTGTTGGTGAACTCATAAAGCTTTCTGGTTATAGAGTTTCCGTCCTCGTTGGAGTTATCATCGGAAAGCGTGCCCGAAATGCCGTAGCCGTAGTCGAATACCTGCTTGTACTCGGTCGAAGAAGCGTCGAGGAATACCTGATACATATCCTCAGTCCATGCGGGATTTGCGTTGAGGAACTTTTCCTTTCCGTTCTCGCGGTACTCAGCGTCGGTATTGGCAATGCGGCAGCACTCGTACCATGTCTTTACAGCTTCGCTCTTGGTAGAACCCTTTACCCACATGTAAGCAAGCATATCGGAAGTCATGTACTTCTCATCAGTGTTAGGGTCAGAGGGTATAGGAACAACTCTCCAGTCGTCGCCCTCCTTAGGGCCGTTGTTGCCGGTCATAGCCCATGTACCCATGCAGTAGAAGAGGGTGTTGCCGTCTTTCAGGGCGTTATTAGCGTTGCCCTTCCAGTCGGTATCTACAAAGCCCTTTTTACCCATATCGTACAGCAGGTTCTCTGCGCGCTCGATGTCGGGGTCGCTCAAGTTGGAAACAAAAGTATTGGTTTCCTTATCGTAGTTTATCATGGTCTTTCCGGTCTGCTGGATAAGCTGAGTCTGGAACCAGCCGTTTATACCGTATCTGGTCTGACCGTCAGTTGCGTTTGAGCAGAAAGTGTTCATCATGTCGTACCATGTATCCCAGTTCCACTCGCCGTTCTGATAAAGCTCATACGGATCGTCAAGACCCTCGTTTTCGATAACTGCGTAATCGTACATCATAAGAGTTCCGACAGAGAAGCTGATAGGCGCTACATAGTGCTCTCCGTTAAGTACGAACTGGTCAGCGGAATCCTTAGTATCTTTCCAGAGGTCGGAATCAAAATCTACGATGCTGTCAACAGGCTGGTACATATCCTTAACGACCTGGCAGGGGAAAGCGAGCCACTCATACTTGAATATGTCTGGTACGTCTTTCTTAGACATGATAGCAGCAGCGAGTTTATCAAACTTTTCGCTGTCGATAACCTGGCTGTATTTTACCTTGCCGCCCTTGTTGTTGAAAAGGGTCATCTCTACGGTCTTGTCCTGACCCTCCTTAGGGTTGAGGTCGTATGTACCCATCCAAAGTATCTCGTGGTCGGCGTCTTCGGGAATATCTTCGATAAGGTCAGTGTCCTCTACCGCGACCTTTTTTACGGTAGTAACAGCCGAATCGTTATTTGAAGAACCTCCGCAGCCTGCGGCACTGCATACGCACATTAAAGCCGCTGTGAGGGCGGCTATCTTTCTGAATTTCATAAGAATGGATCCTTTCTCTAAAAAAATACGTTATGGTAAAACTGAATAC